>JAHFAE010000089.1 GCA_023250675.1 Oligoflexia bacterium
AATGAGAAGCTCAGCTTTTAGAGATTTGAGCTCATAGCCCTCTTCATCGCCAGGTTTTAGACGCAACTCTTCATCGACCGTGGGCTTTTGCGACTGCTTTTTGGCAGACTTCGCCAAGCCTTGACTTTGGCCTAGAGCGATAAATACAAAAATGACCGACCAGAATAACTTCTTCATGGCCTACTTCCTACTGCAAAGACACAACGGCGAATTTAAAATCACTGTAACCCGCCATCGTTGTCGTATACATCACTTTTCGAATGAGTTGATAGTTGAGGCTCCTATCAGCCTGAAAAATAATTTTACCTTCAAAATTTACAGATTCGTTTTGCTTAGCGATCGATTTAGTTTTTTGAACTTGTAGCGCCAAAGCATCATAAAGAGCACGGATGAATTTGGGGTCATTGGCATCAGTGACATCTTTTGGCAATTCGCCATTTACAAGAGCCAAAACGTTTTTATCGTCGACAAATATTCCTTCTTTTGAAACCATAAGCTTCAAAGCTTCAATAGGTGCCCCTGCTGCGGTAGAAGAAGGCAAATTCAAAGCCTTTGACGGTGAAATATCAATAGCACTTGAAGCATAGCTTTTTAGCAAGAATACTAAAATGATCGTGAACATGTCGATCATGCTAGTGATCTGCAGGTGAAATGTTCCTTTTTGATTTTCTCTTGCTGCTCTTAATGCAGAATTCATCTTCTAATACCTCTTTTAACCCATGACGTTGGCCAAAATAACGTCGGGGAACATCAATGGCGACTCAGCATTATCAATCATAATCTTTGGATCAGCCCGTTCTACGTTTCGGGCGGCGTCCATGACCTGCACGATGGCACTGTAATCAATGGACTCGTCGGGATTAAGTTCTAATTTAAACACCTTGGGGAATCTCTGCTTTACTTCAATGAGTTTTTTGTGAAGACCGGTAAAGTTAAACTTTCCGGTGAGCATGGGTACCGCCATATTGGCTGAGCGCTTTCCACCATCCATAATATCAATAAAAAATCCGCTCATGTGATTCATCGTAACTTTAATTGAGATCTCTTTGTTAACACCCTGCCTATCTTCGGCGAGAGCCTGAGCTACTGGTGTTGGCAAAGGAACATCAATAAGCATGACCTGCAAAAAAGTAGCGGACAAAAGCAAAAATGGAATAATTGAAACAAACATGTCCATCATGGGGACAATATTTAGGTCGAAAGTAGCTTCGCCCGAAGTATCTCTGTATCTAAGTGAACGAATACTCATCTCAATAACCCTCTACACAGACTTTCTTTTTGAACCAGCGGTCATCTTTGGTAAGTTACCAGGCACATTAAAGGCTGATTCTTCGTCAAAGGATTGGTAGTTTCTTGAAATCAAGATGTCCACCACCTTTGCGCTGCCCCCCACAATTTCTTCAATCATTTTATTTTGGCGCGCTTGCAAAAAGCTGTAGATAATCATCACTGGAATCGCGACGAACAAACCCATTGCTGTGGTATTCATCGATACTGAAATACCTTGGGCAAGGAGAGTTTGCTTTTGTGCGGGGTCAGCAAAGCTCACAGCTTGAAACGATTGAATCAAGCCATGAATAGTACCCAATAAACCGATCAAAGTAGCCACGTTTGCAATCATCGCCAAATACCCGAGACGCTGAGTTACCAAAGGTACAATTTCCATCGTCGCGATCTCTTGGGCATTTTTAATGTTTTCATCGTCTCTATCGGCGCGCTCAAGAACCGCTTTCACCACTTTTGGTAAAAGGGCTTCTTTTTGCGAGCAGCAAAAGCCGATGGCCTCTTCTATTTTGTCAGAGATCAGCATGGCTCTGATTTTTTTGACAAAATTATCCGTATCAATGCTGTACCTGAAATACAGGGCTTTAATTCTCTCGGCAGTTACAGCAATCCCGAAAGCGGACAAGAAGAGCATTCCGTATACGGCTACTCCTCCATCTAAGAGAAACTTACCAAAATCTTGCATCATACAACTACTCCTTCAAATCACTTTTTAGGCTTGTAATCTATCTGAACAATGGAACCGGCAGCAGGAACTGAGGCCCCATGAAAAAATATGGTAAAACCTGAGGGATCATAGGTCCAACCGTTGTTTGGATCAGTGAATACCTCATCGGCTGTGTTATGAACAATGATTGTGCCTGCTTCTGGAGCATCAAAGAGGTGAATTTGTGTGAGCTGTTCCATCACTCGATTTTTAATAAGATTGGTCCCTTGAACAAGATCGGGTGCACAAATAGATGTCACAATACCCTTACTCATACTAGACACAGTCATAAAATTTGAACCTAACTCTGCTGAAGCATCGCCGCTACATTGTGAAAGATCGTTGGCGACAATGCTTGTTGCAACCCATCCGCGGCTGCCGCCAGTAAAGAACGGTTTTTTAGAATCTAAAAGATCAATATAGTATTGAGGAAGATTTACGCTCATATCATTCTTGTCACTTAGAAAAATAATAGCGAGCATGGCATCGTTTCGCCACCATCCAAAATTTGCAGATTGGAGCATGGGAGTACTGATTGCTTTTTCTAAAGCATCTAGTCCTTGTGTTGGATTTGCACTGCTAGTTCCTTGGGCCATTCTGTTAACGAATGTTTGATGAAGATTAGAGGTGGTGGCGGTTATAATTTTTGGCGAACCGACAAAGGCACCTTGAGCACCGCCAGCGCCCATATCCATAGTCGTGACACCGATTCTAAAATCATAGAGATTTGTCTGTAGGTAATCTATAAACGTTGCAAACTGCAACGAGAGATTTTGTTGGCCATACCCCATTGAACTTGTCGTGTCGATTATGAATAATAGATCCAACTTAACATTGTAATCAAATTGAGTTCCTAGACCGTTGTAAGTTGCTTGAGCTGTATTAAAATTGTAGCGGTTGGGTGTCCCGCAGCCAATGGCAGCAAGAGTAGTCAAGACTAACGCAAATCTCAAAATTTTAGATCTAAGTAATTTTGCCATCTGCCCCTTCCTCCTCACGCTGCTTTCTCAAAAATTGATTTAATGACTTCACGGTCTTGCTTTAAAATATTGATGAATTTTAATCCGTAAACTACAGCCGTATCCTTGTCTTTAATCGATTTGTCATATTTCTTACTCACCACTTCACACAAAACATTAAAGGAGCGCATATTGGGCCCGGCTTTAAAGTGGATGTAGACATTTTGGCCCGGTAAGAGCAATGAATTTTCCATGATGGCGCCAACGCCGCCTTCACTGAGTTCGACTGTCTTACCTTTCCATAAACTGTTGTTGTCATGAACTATAAGGGAAGTCTCAAAAGGCCAGCGGCAATGTTTTCGCCGGTAGAAAATATCTTCTTTTTGAACCTGTTTTTCACCGATGAGATACCTAATTTTTTCTTTAGAGAAATCTGAAACTTCAGCAATTCTCGTCCACGTCGCAAGACCCTGGCGCCAAACATAGTCAAATTCAAAGACCGATTTATTTTGGAGCATTTTAATAAGATCAAGATAAGGAAACGGCCCAAAACGATTTTGAGCTTTCAAAACATACCACTGAGCTTGATCCGCATTAACTACAGGTTCATTGGTTACGGGTACAGTTTCCAGACATGGTTGGGATTTGAGGACTGTTAAATCAGGTGAACTAACCATTTTCGAAGATTGACTTGGTTCAATCAGTACAGTCTCAGTCTCAGTCTGTGGACGAATTTCTTCAGCCACACCCTTAAGATCGAACTCTGGGTGTTCGCTGATCATCATCCAAGTGTCTTCAATAGCGTTATAGATTTTATCTTCCGCCTTGAATTCTTTATTTTTAACTTTTTCAATGATAGTGGACAAGGGAAAAGGTCCCAGATTTTCTCCACCATTGTTGACAAAGTACTTCTTAATCATCGCCCCCTCTATTGCGTCGTGTTGTGAAAACACGGCCCCACAAATAGTCCAATAGATACGTGTTCATCTGTATGGAATTACATTCAGAAGGACGAACAATTGTATATTATCTCAATGGTTAATCGGCTTTTCTAGACCAAACCTAAGGTAGATTTTTGATTTTGATTGGAACTTTAAAATTACCGTCAACCTTTGCGACAATTTTTCTAAGATTAGATTTTTGAAAATTTCTTTGCAAAAGGCGAGTATAAAAGTTAGTCAAAATATGATGAAAAATTCTCACTCGGCGTTTTTGCCCTTGCTCAACGATCTCATTGACCTGGCAACCAGACAAAAGTCTATAGGCTGCCCCATCAAAGTCGTGTTTGACATAGACAGTACTCTTTTTGACGTGAGTCACCGCATTTGTGAAATTTTGAGGGACTTTGCAAAACTCCCCGAAGTTCTTTTGAAATACCCGAAAGAAGCAGAAACTCTTTCAAAACTAGTTCCTGACATCGATGATTTTGGAGTTAAACGAACCCTGGCTCGCCATGGTTTTGTATGGCCCAGCCATGACTTTGCTTTTCAGATTGTTAGTTTTTGGAAAACGCATTTTTTCGCCAACACCTATCTCCATCATGACAAACCTTACATGGGAGCCAAAGAATTTGTGTGTGCCCTATTTAATGCGGGTGCTGATATTAGTTATTTAACGGGGCGAGACGTGCCGAGAATGTGGAATGGGACGCTAGAATCCCTGAAGCAATGTGGGTTTCCATTAGACAATGATCATGCCAATCTGGTGTTAAAACCAAATAGCGATATCACAGATGTAGAATTTAAGAGAAATTACTTTAAACAACTTGGTGGGGCTTCAAATCCAATTTGGTTTTTTGAAAATGAACCGGCTAATATTCATGAAGTGATGGAACATTGCCCTCATGTGAAAATTATTTTTGTCAATACGGTTCATTCTGAAAGCGCCCCGCCGCCACCTGATAGTATTGAGCGCATTTCTAATTATATTATTTAGCTCGAAGAATAAACGTCTCCCAAATACCAATGCTCTCACGATTGGCATTCACGATTCCGCCGCCGCCATTTTCAGCCACAACGAAAAACCCATGGATCGATTCTAAAGCAATGTCGTCTCCGTCTTGAATGGCGCCACTGCCATTTAGTCTATGTATTTTGAATGTCTCCCAGACGCCTTGGGAATATCTATTGGCATTTACGGCACCTCCGCCACCATCTTCTGCAACCATGTAATTTCCGTAAAAAGATTTTAAAGCTACAGAATCCCCGTCTACTAAAATTCCACCGTTGAGATCAAACAATCCCCAGGTTTCCCAATCACCTGGTTCGGTTCGATTAGCCACGACTTCTCTACGACCGCCGCTTTCAGCGGTAATGTAATTGCCATTATGTGTTTGAAGGGTGATTTGCATATAAGGATTCGGTGGCGTTTGAGGAGTATTGTTAGGGTCTATGGTTACACCAACATAGTGGGAATTAAATTGGCAATGTCTATCTTGATCCATCACAATTTCGGTTCTATTAAATGCCAATGAGTCTGGGTCATTTGGGCAATCGCCAGTCCACGATTGAGAATTTCCAAACTGTCCAAAGTAATAAATAGCCAATTCCGTACCGTTGAAAAAATATTGATCGATACTTCTTGTGCACCGTCCATCTGACAGTACCTCTAATGTGGCACTATCTAACACCTCAATACATCCGTTAG
Organism: Oligoflexia bacterium; assembly: GCA_023250675.1. Classification (GTDB taxonomy): domain Bacteria; phylum Bdellovibrionota; class Bdellovibrionia; order JABDDW01; family JABDDW01; genus JAHFAE01. The sequence goes on from JAHFAE010000089.1 coordinate 5,596, forward strand.
GATCAAAGACATCTAGGTCAATTTGAAGATGATATTTTTTAACTGCTTGAGCGTTTGGGGGTCCGTAGAGCGCCGAAGCAGAAATACCATCTCCCGCAGAAAGGCCAGATTGTGCACCCATGAGGTCTGCAAAGTCTTCAAAACCAGGTTTAGGGACAATAGTTTTTTGTCCATTTGTTGAAAAATAAAACTGGCTATAATGCATTATTGATAAAAGGTCATAGGGCCCGTAAGTAATTTGATCGTCGCGGTCAAACCTGTCAAACGCATATAAATAATCACTATCGATATTGTTTTTGTTAATTGTAACGTAACTGTCTCTATCGGCTCTTTGATGCTCATGCAAAAAACCCAAAACATGTCCTAGTTCATGTAGAATGGTTGGATTACCTTCACAGCCAGAGGGAAGGTGCATGCGGCTACTGGTCATTCCAAATCGCATTACAATGGGCGCTCCGTAATTGGCCGAACAAGATTTGCCGTCACCATTTGGATCATTTCTATCAACTCGTAAAGCTCTTAGTTCGTTTGTGGCGCGGATACATTTAATATTGCCGAGTCTTCCCCATTGTTCACAGGCACGAAATACTTTTTCTTGAAAGGCTGAGTCTTTTGCCGTTGAATCAAAATAAATAGGAATGACTCCGCCGGGCCATCGAGTTGAACCTACTTTGGCGGTTGCTGTTTGAATTCCGTTGTTATTTGTAATTAGCCTTTTATACCTTAAATTATCGATGATCATGTCACCCAGTTGAATCTCATGAAACGAACTACCTGGGTCTTCTGAATTTTGAGCAGGCGAAGAACTTAAAGGATTGCTTGTTGCCTGGTCTGTCCGTTGTTTTGCGCAAGCTGCTAAAAGTAAACAGACCAATCCTACGATTCCCATTTGTCTTCTTATAATTTGCATTGAATAATCCCTCTAACTGACTGCCCACCCAAGTGATTTGCAAGAGCATCACCAGGGCATAACAATTTTTATCTTGTTGAATCAATGAGTTAGTGTCGGACCACGATTTGTGGCTTGACCACGGTTTTGACAACTGTTCGTTTTGCCTACGAATTGTTGCTAGCGAATTGGTATGGAAATGAGGTACATCGGCGACAGCTTCCTAGAAAATAATTTATAGGTTTTTTATGGAAGGGCACTGGTTTGCAGTTCAAATATGGGCCATGGCCAAATGCAATGAGGCGATAATTAGAGAGTGGGTGATTTCGCCCCCAGTTATCATCTTATACGTCTTATCTTTTGAAGCGGTGAATACTTCGATGTCTTCAAACTCATCAAGATTTTGTTCGAGTTTTTTCTCACAACCCGTGGCCACGAATGTCCAAAGTTTATTACTCTGCAGAGCAGGGTTTGGAATATGCGTACCCACAAGCTTTAGATCTTTTGGCACGTAACCCGTCTCTTCGGCTAATTCTCTCACAGCAGCCTCTGCCGGTGTTTCTTTGGAGCGAGGGTCGATAGCTCCGCCAGGAATCTCCACAAGAGTTTCTCCAACAGGATGACGATACTGACTTATGAGAACTATTTCGCCAGAAGTTGTTATGGGAACTACATTGACCCAATCGGTAAAATCTATAGTGTAGTAGTTTGGAAAAATCCGTTTGTCAGGCAATTCGATCTTTTCACTTCTGAGTCGAAAAAATGGGGATTTAAAAAGCTCTCGGGTTTCAAGTGTTGTCCAATGCTTTTTATTGCGTGACATGTCTGACTCCGGTAAGGTTGGCATTACGTGGGGCCTGCAGGTCCAAATGCAAGGCCGCTGAAGATTGCTAAAGTTAACGATATCTGTTTTACGTTGAAGGATCAAGACCTAATGAATTACGAACCTACGCCCGAGCGACTAGAAAAAAGACTTTTCAAAGCCGTAGGTCAAGCTATCACTGATTTTAAAATGATTGAAGATGGCGATAAAATCATGGTGGCTGTCAGCGGGGGTAAGGATTCATGGGTTATGCTTCATGTTTTAAACGAATTAAAAAAGCGTGCTCCCGTAGATTTTAAAATCATGGCCGTCAATTTAGACCAAGGCTATGATGGATTTGAAACTCATATTATCGAGGACTACCTTGAAAAAATGGGTATTCCTTTCCACATGGCCGAGAAAAATATCAACAAGATCGTACAAGAAAAAAACTCAGGTGGCACATGGTGTTCTCTATGTAGTCGTCTTCGGCGGGGAACCCTCTACGGGTTAGCAGAAAAATTGAAATGTAATAAAATTGCCTTGGGTCACCATCAAGACGACATGATTGAAACACTTTTACTTAATGCTTTTTTCATTGGTCGGTTAGGTGCTATGTCGCCAAAACTTAAGTCAGATGATGGTAAAAATGTTGTCATCAGGCCTCTTATTTATGTTTTAGAAAGTGAAATTCGAGAGTACACAAGCCTTAAAAAATTCCCCGTGGTTTGTTGTCAGTGTCCTCTTATGTGTGGAGAAACTGTTCATGGAGACTACAAAAGGCGACGGGTAAAAAATCTAATTAAACAATTAGAAGCAGAAATTCCTGATATTCGAAATTCATTGCTTGCTAGTCTCAAAAACGTGAAGACGACTCACTTGCTCGATTCTGAACTTTGGAAGTTTGAATGAGCCTTACACTGGTGAGCACTCCCATAGGAAATCCAGATGATATAACTTTGCGCGCCATTGAAACTTTAAAGGTAAGTCAATCTATAATCTGTGAAGAACTAAAGCCAGCTAGAGTATTGTTGAAAAGACTATGCATCCCTGAGAAACCTCTTTATGAGCTCAACGAGCATTCCCAAGAATCTGAGCTAAAAGAGTTGATCGAACTATGCAGGTCTAAAAAGATGGCTCTGATCTCAGACTGTGGGACTCCTGGGTTTAGTGATCCAGGTGCTGATCTCGTCAAGGCCTGTGTTAAAGAAAAGATACAGGTCGATGTAAATCCAGGTGCCTCGAGTCTTATGGCCCTGATTGCTCTATGCGGAATCGAGTTAAAAGAATTTTATTTTGTAGGTTTTTTGCCTGCTGAACGAAACGAAAGAGCCAAAAAACTTGAGCAATTGCAGTGGGTCAAAGTACCGATGGTTTTCATGGATACTCCCTATAGACTTGGAAGTACAATAAAAGAACTTGCTTTAGTTTGGCCAAAGCGATCTGGCATAGTGGGGGTCGATTTGACGGGCGGTCACCACCAAGTGCATCGTGATTTACTCGGTGAACTTAGTAAAAAGGAATGGCCCAAGCTGCCGTTTATGATTATCGTCAAAAATCGAATATACAAAGTCGCGCCGGCGCGAAAAATTTAAATTTATGTAAGATTTTGCAAGCTGGAAAGCAGGGTCTCAAAGGCGTTGGATATCTTCACCGCCAGTAGTTCTAAATATGACTATTTAAGTATGACTTTAACCGAATAAACGAGCCCTGCAGCGAGGGCAATACCAGCCAAAAATGAGAGAATTCTGACTAATTTATTTATTTTTGCAACTGTTTGAATGTCCATATATAACAAGAATATAATATTTTAACGTATTCGCAACTCTAATTAGAAAACGCTTTAATCATCGGCGTGTAGCGCAGCCTGGTAGCGCATCAGCTTCGGGAGCTGAGGGTCGAAGGTTCAAATCCTTTCACGCCGACCAAATCTAAGCGCTCCAGAAATTGAAATTCTCAGCTTCCATACTGTTTTGCCGCTGCGGCTCTTGCTTTTAGGTCAACGGCTAGCCCTTAATCCAGCAATTTGAGTCTAGCTCCAAAAATCCGATAAATTGTCAGAGGGCGAATGGGTAAAAAATATAACTTACCTTTATTCCTAGGAATTACTGTCGGCGCCATCATCGGTGGAATAGGCGGTTACAAGTACAAAGAAAGCACAATGCGATCCCCGTTCGCTCAACAAGGTTTTGGATCCCAGTATACCAACATCGAAATGAAATATGCTTCGGGAGTGATAAAAGAAATTAAGGCCGGCAAGTTTTCGGTGGACGCCATGATTCCATCGAGCACCCTTGGCGCCCCCGTTGCGACCGCAACAAAATGGGTCGAATCTGACAATACAACTCGAATTGTTATTCAAAAAATGAAAACTCCTCAGGAGTTGCAACAAGACAAAGCCTCATTTAAAGGAAGAACACCGACCGGTGGACCCGCTTTTTCACCTTTCCCGATTAAAATTTCAGAGGGTAAATTTTCAGATTTAAAAGTGGGAGACCGGGTCACAGTTCAATGCGATGTAGATATTAGAAATCGTGATACCATAACCGCTCGGCAAATCACCGTCTTGATGAACCCCTCTCAGGCAAATCAAATGGCACAAAGGCTTCGGCCCGCACCTGTGACAGCGAGATCTAACCAAGGTTATTCTCGCCATCCTACTGGCGTTCACCCTAAAAAGAAGTCCAAACGCAATAAAAGATAAAAATTATCGAAGAAGCGCTTTAGTATTTCCTTAAATCCCCATAAGGTTTTTCAATATTCCAACACGAAGTCATGGGACGCTCAATATAACCCGAACAAGCATAACCAGAAGGGACAGGCTTAAATGAAACAGGAATGGCTACGGTCGTGAAGTCAGGATCGTAGTGATAATTAAATGACATGGGGGCCTCGGTAAAAAACATATCATCTAGCAGGCACTGAGGCAGTCCTTTGGCCGAATAATTCGAAGTAATAGTGGTGAATAGTCTTTCTTGGCTCTCTTGGGTGAGCGTTTGCACATAGAATTCTACTTTGGCTTGAATATCATTCCAAAATCCAGAAACAGTAAATTCTAAAAAGTATGCATCTCCACATAAAGAATCGGCAATCACCATTTTCTCTATTTTCATGGCATCTCTATTATAGGCGGCAATTCTATTAAGATAGTCAGTAAGACTTATGGTTTCGTCACTAAATCTAACTTGAATATTGCAGTTCTTTCTTAAAATCAATCCCTGGCTCTGTAGCAATCCCCGACTTTCTTGAAACTGAGCCTTCTTTATAAAACCCGATTGCTTGTTGAGTTTAATAGAAGCCGAGACGACCGTGCTCAAGCAAATGATGAGTGGCCATACCGCCAATATTTTCATAAAATCCCCCTTCTAGTTTAAAAACATTTCATAACAAGATTTTCACAAGTTACTAAATAGTCAACAGAGAACTTTGACACGAAGTTGATATGTTAGTTGGCTAAGAGTTAACCAAAAACAAACTTATAGATATTAATTCCGATACTTTAGATAAGTGCAACCGGTTATCAAATGACCCGAAGTGACAAATTAATCGTCGGACCATAGAACAAATTCTGTGAGTAAGTCCGCGAAAACAGGTTTTTCTTTTTTTGGCAAGCCCTTTGCTTTATGAGTTCGTAGGTAAATTTTGTGAAATTGGGAAAACTCAAAAGGGGGGATTTCCGTGGTCTATTCGACAAAGATTCTGTTTTCATTAATGGGGTTCATCTTTCTACTGACAATGTCGGTTCAAAATATTGCTGAGGCATCCGCTGACGGATGTGCTGCAGATTATTGTTGGATGCACGATTATTACTCCAATGATTATTGGGCATGTGTGAATTCGTCCTGTTGTGGTGACGAGGTTTTGGGTTGCAATTACAACTGTGATCCGGGTTTTCATTTGGATTTCATGTCTGCAACGTGTGTGGCAGATATTGACACACCAACATTTCATACTTCTGTCGATTGCCCCTCTGGTGGCAATGGAACACCTGAATGCCCTAGTGATTCAGGAATTACATGGGGTTGTTCTCTCATTTCTCATTTGCCTTGGTGTCCACCTACAACGGGTGACGATGGACAAGGTGGTAATGGTGTTGGTGGCGGCTCGGCTAGCAATGATCCTACCTTAACAAACTCATCGCCACTTTGCCGAATCTTTTCGAATTTGAATATGTGTCATGCCAATCCGTCTCAAGAAACTCTTACTTTGGGTGCAGGTGATTGCCTTAGAGAAGGCGACGTCTGCCAGGTGACATGCCCTGCAAGTGCTTCTGGTGGCTGTACTCTAGGCCCCGACGGAATGAAAATTATCAATGTACTTGGTGCTGTATACGTAGGTGAAACCCCTGGAGGTGTTCCTGTAGATAAAGCCCGATGGCTGGCCACCTGGCTTGGATTTGTACGAGATTCTGAAACCGGACTTTTGAAGGCAAATCGAGCTTTGTTTGGTTTAAAATGGTTTCTCGAAATGGCACCGCGAAATTGGGTCGACTATTTTGATCTTGCGGGCGAGATGATTGAAAGGCCCGATTACCGGAAAATTGATTACATCTCAAAACTAGTAAAAGATATGCAAGCAGCCGTTGCAAAGCATGGCTCTAATGATCAAGAGGTATATAGCATTGCCCTTATGGTCACAACAAAAGTTACACATGATTTAGATGAGCTCTATGCTTTTATGGGCCGGGCAGCAACTGCAACTGAAATCTTGGTTCCAGAAGTCGGTTCTATAACTGCTCGGGATCCGCTTCTTTCGCAGAGATTATATAATTTTTTATTGAATGAATCTGTAGGATTTGGTCGTTAAAAATGAAATTTAGGAAACGAGGATATATGAAAATTTTAAAATGTTTAACATTAATTGTGGCCTACATTAGTTTCTTATCAAGCTTTTGCTTGGCCGCAAAATTAGATATAAATACCAAAGGTGGCACGGATGGACGTTTAGTTCAAGGCATTGACGTCAGAGTTATGACGTCTGATGGCCAAACGGTTTCTGGTATGACCAACGGTCGGGGAACTGCGAGCTTTGAAGCCGTACCCGAAGGTAATACCACTGTGGAAATTTATTTTGGCGATATTAAAT
>JAHFAE010000160.1 GCA_023250675.1 Oligoflexia bacterium
CAGGGTTAGACCCCCAAGGCCGACTTTTGATTTGGGACAATTTGAGAGCTTTAAAGCAAGAGGGCATGAGCATGGTCCTCACGACCCACTATATGGAAGAGGCCTCACAACTCTGTGATCGATTGGCCATTATGGATGATGGAAAATTCTTATGTGAAGGCCGTCCCCAAGATCTCGTAGATGAACAAATCGGCCAAGAAGTTGTCGAGTTTCGATTTGCCGATGCAGATAAAGATTATTTGATAGAAAAATTCAAAGGCAAATATGATTACCAAATTATTCGAAATCGATTTCATCTCTTCGTCAAAAAAGGGCAAGATGGCAAAGAAGCCCTGTCTTTAATTCCCAGCGACGACATCAATGTGCGAAAGGCGTCTTTGGAAGACGTTTTTCTCAAAGTGGCCGGCCATGATTTAAGGGATGGGGAATAATGCTTTTAGAATTGACTAATATTGGCAAAGACTTGGTGTCCTTCCCTAGATTGGGTATTGGCACCTACCGAGTCTGGAACAGAGATTTTTTCTATTATAAGAAATATTTTATGCAGGCCGTTTTTTGGAATTTTACGGAACCCTTACTTTCTATTGTGGCCTTTGGATTCGGCCTCGGGTATTTCGTAGGCAAAATAGATGGGGTTCCTTATATGCTGTTTTTGGCCCCGGCCATTTTGGCTACTACTGCCATGCAGGGGGCTGTGTTTGAAGCGACGTATTCAAGTTTCACTAAACTTAGAATTCAAAAAACATATGAGACTATAATGATGACTCCGGTATCTGTTGAAGATGTGGTTGCCGGCGAAATCTTTTGGGCCGCAACAAAGTCATTTTTTAGCGTGCTTGGGGTTTTTGTGGTGCTTTTGGTTTTGGGTTTTGTCCCCCATTGGGAGGCCTTGTTTACTCTCCCTGTTTTACTTCTGTTATGCTGGTGCATGAGTGCTATGTCCATGGTGGTTACAAGCCATGCTCGAGATTACGATTCATTTACTTATTATTTTTCTTTGCTCGTGACACCTATGGGTCTATTGACCGGCACGTATTTCCCATTAGATCGGTTTCCTCATTGGGCCCAAGTAGCGGCTTGGTTTTTGCCCCTCACACACGGTGTTGTTGTTGCCAGAGATTTATATTTAGGCACATGGCATGAGGAACTTTGGCTTCACTTGGGTCTTTTATTTTTGATGTCAGTTGTATTTACAAATTGGGCCGTCAGTCAGACGAGAAGACGGCTTATTTACTAATTCTGCGGCCTTATTCAGGGAAACCCTCGAGGGGATTATTAAAAAAGAGCCATGCAATCCAAGCACGGCTCGCCGCAAAAAACTAAATTAGTTGTTCCCGAATTTATAGGCGACAGAACCCATAATAGATTTATAACCTTCAAAACCCTTAACACTCTTTTCAATCTTGGCGCCTAGAGACCAGTGGTTGTCTGCTTTCCAAGCGACGCGAATTTGAACGTTCAAAGAAGTTTTCAATGAGGTATCCAGCTCATCAGTTTGAATACCCTCAACGATAGAGTGAAAGCGAACATTGACGCCGGGCTCAACAAGAAATTTCTTGGCCACTTCGATTGGTAAATACATGCCAACGGCAAAACTGCCGTTTGAGTATTTCACGTAAGTATCACGGCCATAAATGTCATTTGTATGGACGGAGCAAACACCCGACCCAATGTAATCACCACAGGGGGCACATCGGTTGTTCCAATGACCATAGCTGGTATAACAATATTGATCGATTTCATCTTGAGTGAGATAGGTGCGAGTTTCTGTTGAATAAAGGTAGTTGGGAAATGATGGACCGGGCATTAAGTTTACATCTGCATAAATGCCCAAATTCTTTAAGAAAGCAACGGCTGCGGGATCAGCCTGTTTGACGAATTTCTTTAGAGGCTGAAAACCTAGAGCTATTCCAAGCCCAACATCTTTGGTGCTTTGATCTTCAATACGATCTTTGAACCCACCATTCTGATTTGCACCGAAATGAAACTCAACCCATACGGTGCTAGTGTCTTGACTGCCGCCTTGATCTTCAGCTTTTGCGTGACCAGCCATACCTAACATAGACAACACGAATAAAAATGAAATTAACTTTTTCATAATTTGATTAGCCTCCTACAATTTTTTATAAACTAAAATTCTCGCCGGTAGGCCTCTTGAGCACTTTTGGTGCCAGCCTCTATGCAATTTAAATTGAAGGTAAGGAAGATTATGGTGCAAAGAGATTTGACATTTGGGAACTAAATTCTAAAAAACCTGGGCTCTATTAGGTAGGATTTTTAATGAATTTTTAAAATGACAACAGCTGACGCAATGATAGCGGTAACTAATGCCCCAAGCTTAATTATCAATCGATACTCAAGTTTTTGCATTTCGTCTTTCAAATCTTTGATGTCATGTTTTGTTGCCAAGTCTCCCTCGATTATTTCCGCAATAATTTGGACTTGGGCTTCAGCCTGATTTCTTGGTACGCCCACTTCCTCTAATTTTTTCGCATAAAGCAATGTATTAAACATCATTTTACCTCCTGTTCATAATTAGGTCCAGTGCAACCATGCCAAATCATTCAGATGCCTTTAATTTTGATTTGGCCATTATCTCCGGCCGCCTGGCGGATGTGTCCGGAATCCATAGTTCAAGGAAACAAACTACCATAACCAATGTTGCAGCGTTGATGATTCGGGCAGGTCCGACCTAATTAAAGAGCCTGGCCAATAACCGGCGGCAAATTCCCTGACGAGGATTCTATGCCGATGGCGTTTTGGAATCGTCGGGATTCACGATTGTAGTAGTTCGAATTTTAGGCCAGAATTTAGGGAGTGAAATCTAAAGCCATTTTGGGATTTAGAGATTCAAGTAGAGTAGTACAAATATTTCTTGGTAAAATCAAAAAAATCAATGGCTCTGAAGTTTCAAGGTCTCGGTGCACATTTTTGGGATCATCACCATTTCCATAGTAATAATAATATCCCTTTTTGCCCGTTGGCATCAGTAATGAGTTTTTTAAAAAACGAGGGATATCCCAAATACCGGGATTTTCTTTGGAGTAAAAATAAGTC
>JAHFAE010000090.1 GCA_023250675.1 Oligoflexia bacterium
AATGATTCCTTGAGAACAATCTTTATGCAGACTTTCAATGTTTATTCTTTGAATTCTCGCTTTTGAATAAACGGAATCTGTAACAATACCCAACTGATGAGCTAAATAGGGCTTTGCTTTGAGGCCCTGTTTTTCAAGAGCCATGGCTACAAGAGCCACAGAAACCTGTTCACCAGAAGCGAGGAGCATGTCATAGGCCGGGCCGCGAAATCCAGAATAAGCCTGCTCTGCCAATGAAATCAGTCGATTGGTTTCCCCCGCCATTGCAGAGACTACCAAAACAGTGGCGAATTGAGGTTTTGATTCGCGTTTGATTCTAGAGGCAAGACTTTGAATACGGTCAATTGACCCTACAGATGTCCCACCGAATTTCTTGACCGAGATCTGAAACTGGGATTTCATGACTAAGCCTATAGCTTAAGAGGATAAAAATGAAAAGCTTTGTGTTCGGCGAAACAGCTTTGGGAATGGCGATTCCCGCTTTTAGATTTGGTTCAGGTGGCCCCAAAGCTCTCATTATAGGTGGGGTTCACGGCAATGAACCCGAAGGGGTTGTTGCATCACTCGGCCTGCTTAAGGCTTTTAGTCATGAATATTTGTTTAAGATTCAAATTATTTTGATTCCCGAGTTTAACATGGACGGGATTTTGAGCGGGAGCCGACTTAACGGAAATGGAGTTGACTTAAATAGGAATCTTCCTACCAATGACTGGAACCCAAAAGCTTTTGATCCTAAATACCCGCCAGGTCCAAAAGCTAATAGTGAACCTGAAAATAAAGCCCTTGTTAAATTTCTAGATTTAGAAAAACCGATGATGATTTATACACTTCATTCATGGAAACCACTCTTGAATGTCAATGGCGCGTGTTTGCCCGAAGCAAATGTTATCGCGCGTCTCACTGGATATGAGATTAAAAATGAAATCGGATATCCAACTCCTGGTTGCCTTGGCACCTATGCAGGTTTAGAACGTCAGATGCCAACTTTAACGTATGAAATCGAACGGGGACTGGATTTTGAGAAAATATTAGCGATTCATGTGCCGGCCATATTAGAAAGTTTAAAAGAAACTGAGAAACGACATTGAGATTCTAGGTATTCTTAAAAATTTGAAATATTTGAAACCTTAAATGAAACAGAGAAAAAATAAAATTGTAAATCATTTGGGAAATTCAAGGGAAACAGAGAAAAAATGAAGGATTTAGAAAAAATATTACAAGCAGGATTTGAAGGAAAAACAGATATCAAATCTGCAGCGCTCAAAAAGGCCGTAGAGAAGACTATTGAATGGCTTGACGAAGGCAAAATCCGAGTGGCTTCAAAAAAAGAGGACCAATGGGTCACCCACCAATGGGTAAAGCAAGCCATTTTGCTTTATTTTAAGATACAAAAGTCAAATTTAATCAAGTCAGGGGCCTTTCACTTTTTTGATAAAGTTCCGTTGAAGAAATGGACAGGCAAAGAAGGTGTTCGCGTTGTTCCTCAGGCCCTTGTGAGAAAAGGGGCCTATGTGAAATCTGGAGCTATTTTAATGCCAAGTTACATTAATATTGGCGCTTACGTGGGTGCGGGAACCCTTGTTGATACTTGGGCCACGGTTGGTAGCTGCGCCCAAATTGGGTCAGATGTTCATTTATCAGGTGGAGTTGGAATCGGCGGAGTCTTAGAGCCCATTCAAGCCGCCCCTGTTATTATTGAAGATCATGTCTTTGTTGGCAGTCGCTGCATTGTGGTTGAAGGAGCAGTAATAGAAGAAGGTGCCGTTCTCGGTGCCGGCTGTGTGATCACCGCCAGCACAAAAATTATCGACGTTACTCAATCTAAAGAAGTTATTTATAGAGGAAGAGTTCCAAAAAATTCCGTAGTTATACCTGGCAACGTCAGTAAGCATTTTCCGGCGGGCGACTACGGAGTTCCCTGCACCCTTATTATCGGGCAGCGCAATAGCAAAACAGACACAAAGACTTCGTTGAATGATGCGCTCAGAGAAATCTCAGAGGTTGAGATCTAAAGTGCATCATCGCCTAGGCCGCCCATTTTGATTTGGACAGCCGCAGTCAAATATCCCGAATTACAATTTCAGTGCCAAATTGCCTAACATCCAAATACCCGGACGGAATTTGATTTCAATTAAGTAGAGAAAAATATTCAATTCTAAGACAAGATTTGTTACCGATCTTTGCTTCTCAGGGCCACTTCAAATACAATAGATTTACGTTCAAGATCTTCAATTCTACTTTCATGTTGATCAATTTTTGAATTCACGTCGGGAACTCGCGCTGTTGCATCAAATGCGCCAATGATTTCTTCTTTCATTTGGATTATATCAGCACGATTACAAAATGCAAATGCGAACGGGTTTTTTAAATCCGGTGTCTCGGATTTTTGTCCGGCCAGAAATCGAATCGGAAAATAGGAATACTATTCTACAATATGCGATAGGCCATTCGCGTCGGCAAATAAATTTTGCCATCTATTTTCTTAGTAATATTACCTAAAACCGCGTCACCCAACTTGTCCTTTTTAGTGGCCACATTATTTTTATAACACACCAGTCGACCTACAACACTGGCGGCACAAAAATCGTCATTTCTTTTAAACGTACTTGCTAGAAACGGTTCAGGAAATTGATCTACCACTTTTATTTTTCCGGTTTCAATATTTACTAAAATTATATCACCCGTAGAAAGTGAAACAAACGCCTCACCACCTTCCACTATTTGCGGAAATACAGTGTAGCCCCGCAAAGGTTGACTCAAAAGAATCTTCCCTGTCTTTAAATCAAGTACGACAAAGTCTGATGGCACCACTCGATTTTTGTTAGAAAAGTCAGCTTCTGTGGCTATAGAAACAAGTTTTTCGCCAGATAAAACCAAGTCCGCTTTCGGACTCTTTGCCATAGCAACGCTCCAAATATATTTCCCAGAATTGGCGTCATGGCAAAAAATAGATTTATTTTCATAAATTGATCCGAAATAGATTTTTTCGTCGTCGACAATGGGCGTGGAATCAACGTGGATTTTCTTGCCCTCGTATTCTGAAATAGCCCAAACCGCTTTACCTGTCTTCGAATCAAATGCCGAAATTCCCCCAGGGCCTAATCCCACAATAACTAGATTCTTAAAAATAGAAGGAGTTTTTTCAATATGTCCTGCCACTTCAGTTTTGAAAAGAACCTTATTTTCAATAACGTCATAGGCATATAAATTCGTCTTGTTATCGTCGTGCAGACCTTCACCAAAATAAAGGACACCGTCGTTTAAAATGATGCCGGAGACCGAGTTTAGTTTTGTTTGAAATATATTTTTTACAGATGTTAGATTTGATAATCCCTTGTAAAGTATTCCGGTGGATGCCAGAAAATAAAGGTTTCCTTTATACACCACCGGCGGGTTGTAGACTGGGCCAATTTGTTTTCGGAATTCAATATTACTGGTGTCGTCGCTTGAAGCTAATCCAATACATCCCAAAAGCAAGATTCCAGAGAGAATAGCCAATCTCATAAGTCTCCTCGTAGAAATCAAAATTTTATTTGTCGAATGTACTTGTTTTCGCTTCACTACCTTAACTGCCGGCTGTTGATTACAAAAATAAGACACGCTAAAGTCTAAGGCTTTTTTAATGGGATTCAAATACCTAATCCCCAGGACAATCGTCCTGGATATTTTCGAAACTTACGATGTCCTGATGGGCCAGTGCGTAAATTTAGACTTCAATCCATTTTTCTAAGCATTACAATATAAGGATGTTCCCTTCGCTTATTATTCAACCCGAAACTCAAGTTTTAGCTACGTTTTCTGGTTATGTGCTTTTCACCTTGGGATTTCTTATTCACAGAATAAGAGCAACATTAACCACTCTATTGTTAGGATTGATTTTGTTTTTTCCCACGCAAACTGTAGCATTTGTGTATGTTCCGGGAGGATGTGGGACCATCTGTATGAGTCAAGGAAGGATTTGGGGTTATCCCGTCGGCGCATTTCCTCCTCCTGTTTATATGTACCCTTATTTTCCCCCGCCAAACTTATTTTATCCAAATCCCTACTCTTACTTTCCTATGCTAGCACCCTGGTTTAGAAGCCAAACTAATGCGGTACCCACTTCAATTCGATAGGTGCCTGGCGGTTTTTCCGCAAATATAAGCGGTGCTGACCTGCCTACTATGGTTATATTTGCGGAAAAACCGCCAGGCACCTACGGTTGGAAGCGCTCCGGAGAGGAGTTTTTGAATTCTAGTAAGGTCATACATAATGAATGAATTTTAGAGATATGAGGAAAGTCCTTGAGGTCAACTTCAAATCGCAAGGCGTTGTAACATTGGGGAATCAAAAGTAGGTCAGAAGCACAAACATGGTCTCCCACAGAAAATTTCCCAGCAGAGGTAGAACAAAGTTTTTCAAAGGCCTTAAGCCCTCGATGAATAAAATAATGGTTCCACTTCTTTTTTTCTTCAGGATCAGAAGAATGCCTTTCCATCACATCCAAGTTTTGTATGGGCTGAGTATCTGCGTTGATAATTTCGACTAAAGCTCTAACCTGAGCTCGATCATATATATTCCCAGGATAAAGTGAAGGTGACGGAATATATTCATCCAAAAATTCCAAAATAGCCACAGACTGCACTAGACGATGCCCGGCAATATCTAGTACGGGCACATAACCCATAGGATGCCGTTTAGCGTGGTCGGGAGCTTCATTTTCACCATTTAATAAATCAACCGCAATCATTCGAGCCTGAATTTTCTTAAATTCGAGGGCACAACGCACGCGCCATGAAGAACTAGAACGCCAATAATGATAAAGAGTCACCTCATCTTGTTCCGGCTTCATGCCTCAACTCCTTTATCTAGTACAATTTGATTTTCTAAAACACCAAGGCTATCAACTTCCAATCGAACTTTGTCCCCAGGTTTAAGCCACAAGTTATCCGTAACTTTTGAACCATTGAGCTCCAGGAGGCAGCCCGTTCCCACTGTTCCCGAGCCTATGACATCTCCCGGAAACAACGTCACGCCGTAGCTAGCTCTTTCAATGATTTGCGCAAAAGTCCAATCCATTTGGTTTACATTACCTTCAGAATACCTCTTGTCATTGATGAACGCTTTCATTTTCGCATCGAGCACTTCACCTTTGCCCGACATTTTCAATTTAGAAGAGTTTAATAATTCATCTCGCGTCACCAAATAGGGGCCAATGGAAGTGGCAAAATCTTTTCCTTTAGCTGGACCCAAATTGAGTTTCATTTCTTCCATCTGAAGATAGCGCGCCGACCAATCATTCATAATCATATAGCCAAAAATATGCTCGTCAGCTTGCTTGGCAGAAATATTTCGTCCTTTTTTACCGATAACAATGGCAACTTCTAATTCGTAATCCAACTTTTGCAGATGAAGTTCCTGCACTTTAATTTCTCCAGGTCCAAAAACTGCCTGATGATTCGTGAAATAAAAAACAGGAAACTGATCAAACTCAGGGATCATCTCTAATCCCCTATTACGTCTCGCCGTAAGCACATGCTGGCGAAAAGCATAACCATCTCTCATCGAAGCAGGGTGAGGAACAGGAGCCAAAAGTTTGACTTGACCAAGCTGCACTGTAGATTTCTTAGGGATTTTTTGAATTTCTCCAATAGATTTGGTCAGGATGGCGTTTATTGAACTTACTTCAAGCTCGTGAACCAAACTGCCATCCAAAATTCCACAAGACTCTTGATCATTAATAATAAATGAAACCAAATGCATACTCACACTATGTCAGGCGAGCGTCTTTAGGTCAAATCTAAAGGTTAATTGAATTGGGTTGAAAAATCACAGTCACTTCTGCGTCTTGGTTTGGAATTGCTTCTCCATGAAATACAATTGAATTTGCTACGGCGTTATAAGTCCAGCCCTGCAAAGCACCGGGTGGAACCAAATTTCCATTTACACGGACTGAAATGGAATCAATTTTTGGCGTCTTATCTAAATAGAACTGAGTGCTAAGCTCAGCTATTTTATTTTGAATCGCAATAAGGGAATTAGAATAGTTGTCATCACAAATGCTTGCAATCACACCATCGGTTTTATGGCTTATGTCAATGTATCGTTGGCCAATGATTGTGGCTCCAGTTTCTAAAATATGTTTGTCGTAACAATTCTGATCTGTAACAGCGATACTAGAAACATTGTATCGTCTGAAAGCACCGGTGCTCTTTGTCAATTGATCTAAGTAGCTGACGTAGGAGTCGACCGTATCCAGCCCCGAATTGGCGTAATTGTGATCATCGATAAACTCAGCCCTTGAGTCATTGCTGAAGTCATCCTCATCAGACAAAATAATGACTGCGAGAAAGGACTGCGGGCGAAGAAATCCCGAGTTAAACGAACTATCCAAAGACTCTCTCATACTCGAAAAGGCTCGTTCATCACCAGATCCATTGACGCCTTGTGTGGCATTGATTACAAATGTGGATTCAAGATCAGGAGTTGTCGGAAGAATAATGGGTACCCCCGTAACAGGACCACCAGGCATATAGTCTTTGAACTTCGCTAATTCAGGATTATTCAAAAAATTGGGCCGAGCTTTATAAGCCTCAGTTGTTGTTACCGACAAATGAAAATCATATTTCTTGGATACAAAGTTATTAATAAAACTATCAAAATTATTCACCAACTTTGCTTGAATGGGCGCCATGGAACCAGAATTATCGATGACCCAAAGAACATCTATTTGGTTTGAAAAGGAATCGTGACTCTGTTTAAAAATTTTTATGGACGCTCCAATTCCGAATTCAACTGGAGAGCCACAGCCGAAAAGAAATCCCAAACAAATAGATAGTAGAAAGTAAACTCTTACCGTATTCATTTTTTAGTCCCCCGCTTGGAGCAAACATCCGCGCTCCAATGAAATACTCGGGCCGACTACATTCAAAAACTTCGAATATTTACAGTTTTGAGGGTACAGAATTTGATGCCTTTAGTCAAAATGGCGCAACACATTAAAAGTACATCAGAAATTTTACTGTTAGGAAACTGGCGTTTCAAACCTCCCAATAAATTCGAGACGTTATGTTTTATTGCGGCGAGTTATACATAAGTCAAAAAAATAAGTTGGTCAAATTTTGAAGTTATTGATTTAAAAAACCGTCCAACGAGTACGCAAAGAAATAAGGAATGAGGGGTTTACACACAACCCCTCATTTTCTGTCACATTTTTGGACGATCAATAGATGCATGCACCACAGAGAAATTTGCCCTGCGATTTTTTGAATCTGCCACATCAGATTCGGCTTGGTCTATAAGCTTTTCTTTACCAAAGCTGATCGTAGTTATCTTTTCTTCTTCTAGTCCCAAAGCCTTCATATAGGCTTGAACCACATGGGCTCGACGCTCACCAAGGGCTAAATTGTACTCGGTGGAACCGTGGCGATCACAGTGACCTTCAATCTGAAAAGTCATATTAGGATGGGCTTTTAACCATTCTGCATTTTTTTGAATCTTGGTTCTTGCATCCGTAGACAAGGACGACTTGTCATATTCAAAATTTACAGTGAAGAGCCCAGAAATTTGCCCACTATCACTGCCCTCAGGTGCAAATGTCATGTCTTTACTCGTGATGGTTGTATCTGGTTCTGCAGGCGTGTCCGTAGCAGCTGCAACCTCGGGAATTTCATCTTTTTTAGGCTCACCCTTTTTGCATCCGTAGAGAGCCGCCACTGCCAATACTACTAGTAGGACTGTGTATCGCTTTAACATGTATTGCCTCCCAATTTAAGTTAGGTAATGCAAAAATATTATTTCGACTAAATATTCAGAAAGATAGAAAAAAGGTTACATTTTTTGATAACGCGGCCCACTACCACCTTCTCGGGGTGTCCATCTGGGGCCTAAAACATCGGTGGCTTTACAATCTACGCAATTTGGCGCGTTGACGACGAGCTTGCCCTCTTTTTGTTCATAAACTCCAGCGGGGCATAAATGAGAATAAAAGTTTGCAACCTCAGTCGAAACATCCTTACCAATAACGAGATGGCGCGGAATATCATCTCGAGTCACATTGCCTGAACGAAAGACACCGTCGACTTTACTTATAGATGGGGAGACGATCTGCGCAGGCCCCCCTTTATTTATCTTATTTTCCTGGGCATCTTCATGCTGTCTTGCGGATCTTCCAGGAAAAAGACTTGGAATCAAAGTGATCAAAGCGGCCTTGATAGCACCCCACCAAAAACCCGACTTAAACGCATTTCTCATGTTGCGAACTCGATAAAGATCTTTGCAAATAAAACTCTCTCTTATTTTTTGATTATAAGAATTTAACCCGGACGCAGAAACATCGCCCTTAACTAAAGCTTCATAGATAGTTTGGGCGGCAAGTATTCCTGATCCAATAGAATAGTGAATACCTTTGAGGGCAGGAACATTCACCAAACCCGCACTATCCCCTACAACGACTAAACCATCGCCTGTTAAATTATCAGGAATGGCGTAAAATCCCCCTTCAGGAATTGTTTTCGCGCCCCACTCCACAATTTCTCCACCATCTAAGTATTTGTTAAATAGCTTATGGGTCTTTAATTTTTGCAATAGCTGGTGCACGTCAAGATTTGCATCTTTGTAATCGAGTCCCACCACGAGTCCCAAGGCCACGAGGTTTTCACCTAAGGGATACATAAAACTTCCACCAAAGGCATCGGTGGGGAGGGGCCAACCCATGGTGTGAACAATTCCAACAGGTGGATTTTTGACCTTCCAAATTTCTTTTACACCCAAAGCAAATATTTGAGGAGATTCAGATTTTATATTTTTCCATTTATAAAAGCTTTGAGCCAAGGGGCCCCTTGTGCCTTCGGCAAGAACTGTGACCTTGGCACTTAAATCAGTGGGGGCCACAAAGCGATCAGATTTTTCACCTTGACGATTTAAGCCACCGGCGGTGGTTCTAACTCCGAGGACTTTTGTACCATCGGTGAGAAGACTCTCCGCAGGGAAGCCTGTTAAAATATTAATGCCTAATTTTTCGGCTTCCGTCCCAAGCCATCTTACAAGTTCAGAAAGAGAAGCGATGTAGAAACCTTTGTTGTGCATGGTGGGAGGAGTTGGAAGCTTCCAATAACTCCCCGCCGTCATAAGATAAACATCTTCTCGTTTTACCTGCCCTCGAAACGGAAAATCTTCAGGCTTTTTATCGGGAAAAAGTTCAAACAGAGTCTTCGGGTTTATCACGGCCCCTGAGAGAGTATGCTCACCAAGACCGCGGGCTTTTTCTAAAACACCAATTTCGATGTTACCAGATTTGTCTTGGTTTTTCTTTGCAAGTTTTGCCAGTTCGATGGCCGTAGCCAAACCCGAGGGGCCACCTCCAACAATCAAAACATCAAGGGGCACTGCCTCAGCACCCGGTGATTCTTTTTTTATCAGAATTTCTTGGGGGAGTGACGTCTGATATTCAATAGGTCTAATGGCCATTTTTATTCTTCCTTATTCTAGTCTCTCTTTATTCAATAACAAGATTTTCATTTTGCAAAATGTTTTTTCTGTTCTCCACAAGACTAAATACTTTACCGGTCTTGTTTACAATTTTGATTTGACCCCTGAGGGTCGAATTACTAAAATCGACTTTTCCTTGAACTTCTAATTTGTCTAAATCAAGAATTTCAGTGCCCTTAAATATTTCTAAGATATTTTGTAGTTCTTGATAATAGTTTTCGTCACTGGCCTCTAAACTAACTTGAGGCAGTGAGCCAAGGCGTAAATTTTGGGATTTTAGGGATTTGACATCAAAAGAAAATCGATTTGAATGAAACTGCATAAAAAAATCAAAGGCCGTTTTAATTGGAGAAAAAAACTGAGTTCGATTTATTTCGTCTATATTGATGAAATGGACCAGGGGCTCGCCGAAGTTCATTCGCCAATACCTATCTAAATTTAAGAGAGTTGAGCCCATAGCTCCTTCCACTTGAAGATATTTTCGTTCAATTGCGTCTTTGTCTTTTTGAATTTTCCAATTTTCGATCACATCGGGAGCACAGATTTTCATAAATTCTTGGGCGCCAATGTCTTTTATAAGTCTTGTGATTTCCGGTACTAGCACTTCGTAATTAAAAAGGGCCACATTAGTATTAAACATGGCAGGGCGGCCTGGTTCTTTGGTTTCAAGACCTATTTTTTCAAACAATTCTAGTTGACCAACTGCTTTGGCTTGAGCTTGCTCAATAATTGTAACGTAGGGACTTTCCCCTTTAACTTTCACCAAAGAAATTTGCCCACCTTTTAAGTCCATGGCCGTCTTATCTGTAGTCAACATGGCAATCGGAATTTTATTCTCTCTCATCCATCCCACCATAATGGGATCTGGTGTGCTGCTTAAATCCTCTCCATTGCCAATGCCCCCCAAAAGAGTTTGTTTTGAAGTGGTTGGGCGACGACCATTTTCACCGGCGGCTAGAAGCGCATCCATCGCGGCAAAAGCATGCCCGGCAGGAGCCATCTTATTAATGGTAAGTTTCAGATTTTGATCAAGGGTCGGTAAGAATTCTTGGGTCGTTGACCCGAAGTGAGAAACGTGATCCCAAGACTTATTCCAGATTTCACTCACAGCATTTTTCGTGTCAGGAGAAACGATATCATGAAAGGCTATACTACCGACGGCCCCATTCTTTATGAGTTGGGCCCCCTGCAAAATCTGAACTTCAGCTAGGCTTAAATTTTGGCCATGGATTTTAATAAAAAGATCAGTGCCTTTAGCGCCTAAAATAACATCTTTTTCTTCAATGTTTTTCATATTTGCCAAATAATGATTTCGCACAAGAGTTGAACCAGTCCCAGCATGCATTTTTTTTAACCAAAGAAATACCGATTGGGCAGAAGCTTCATACTTGGATTTTTCTTTTAATAAGTCTTTATATTCCACCACCGGCAAAACTTTAAGCAATTCAAGCGGGGCAATGGCTGTGGGATAGGCCACAAGTTGACCATCATTTGTTTTTTGTTCTTTTTGATAAATAAAAGGCGACTTTTGCTTAGATTTTCTTGAACGATGAAGAGTTACAAAATAATTCCAATTTAACTCATCAAGATTTAGAACTTCAGGAAACCGCGAGGCGAATTCTTTATCTTCAAAAATCTCCGCGATTTCCCGAATTCTGGTTTTCATTCACTTCGTTTTGATCCTCAAGTAAAAGCGCTTCTTAGCCACTGGCTTTGTTGCGCCTTTGGGCCAAACTTGAATGTAAGCATAGTCCTTGCAAGTACCATCTTCTTGATTTACCGAATCGCATTTACCAAAAGCCGTTAGGTCAAAAGACGCAACGTCTTTTTCAGTGTCGAGAGTGTATTCAAAGGGCAGATCAGATTCACCTTCCCAATTTACAGCACCTTGCAATGGTCCCGAACGTGTAAAGACTTTGATTGTCACCGGGTATTCAAATCTGTAGGCCTCAGAACTTGCAAGATTCACATTCATGTGAAAGCTCGCCTTTTCGGCCGCACCCAAATTCAGACGAATGGGATTATTTCGAGAGCCGGGCCCACGACTTGTCACTTCGTCACCGCCATTTTTCAATGTGTAAGTGGCTGGGGCTTTTCCATCAAACGTAAAATTACGGCCTGCCAACGCTTGTGTCACAAGGCCTGAAAGTTCACCTGGAGTTCGAATACCTTCATGGCCAAGTTGATCAGCAAACAAAACATGGTTGAACCAATCTTGGGCTGTCAAACCCGGATTATTGCGAGACAATCGCATTGCTTCTAAAATTACGTCTGTCACTTTGGTAGTGCCGGTCAATGCTCCATATCTTGCGATGGCAGCATCTAAGAAATCTTTCATGGCACCACCGTAAGCTTCACCGTCGTCGTGAACTTCGTTGGTCAAGAGAAAGCCGGTCTTATTAATAATTCTAAAATCATCTGATCCTTCAAATGGTTTAGCGTCGGTCACATTTGCAATGACAAGGGCTGCAACAAAATCTGCCATACCCTCGCTTAATCCACCTGTGTCCGCCAATACAATATGATCGCCCATGAGCCGATCCATAACGCCATGACCCAGCTCATGCCAAATGGTTGAGTTATCTCGAGCAAAGTTTTGGTTTTCTGGCGAATAGGTTGTAAAATTAATAGTATCGTCGGTATAAAACGCGTTATCACGCATCGAAATATCGGGATCATACAAGAATGCATTGAACGGACGA
>JAHFAE010000091.1 GCA_023250675.1 Oligoflexia bacterium
GGATGGCACTTTAACCCTGACCCATCTTGGTATGGCACAGTCTTTATTTAAAAGAGAAGAGAGATCCGGTCAAAAGACCTTTTCTAGACAAGACAAAATTGAACTCTTGCAAAAACTTGAAACGACGTCAAAACGAGAGGCTGAAAAAATTGTTTCGCAATCGACGACCGTTGTCGTGCCTTTTGAAAAGATCAGAGCCATTTCTAACGAAGATGTCGAAATCAAATTCACCGCAAAAGAAACTCTTATAAAGAAGATTCAAAAACTTAAACGCATTTTGGCCCATAAAAATCCCAATCTTCAGCTTTCTGAACTTATTGACCAACTCTGTGACTTGGGTCTTGAGAAGTGGGACAAGAGTTTACCCGCGCCGGCGCAGGGACTAAATGCACCTGCATCTCGACGCCCACAATCCAAAGCCCAAATGAAAAAAGACGTTTGGACTAGAGACAAGGGGAAGTGCCAATTATGTGGGTCAGAATACGCAATTGAGTTAGACCACCGAATTCCAAAGTCTTTAGGGGGAGGAGACACCACCGAAAATCTTAGGCTCTTGTGCCGATCCTGCAATCAAAGAGAAGCTATAGAAGCATTAGGAATGGGCCAAATGAATAAATACTTAAATGATGATAACGACAACAGAAATTTGCCATGAAAAGTAACGAAAAACCGATTAACAGTTGGTGAAAAGCAAAAAGGGCAAAGTTTGAAAGTCCTAGCTATCTCTCTATAAGGGTGAGTTTAAAGCAAGTCATTTCAGTGTCTGAGCCGAAAACCCAAGACCAAATGATTGCTACAATTTTGAATTGCTAACCTTAGTGATTGGCTATTTACCGCCTTTCAGATCAAATAAGAGTTCAAATCTTTCAAACGACTTATTACTTCAAATCGGCACCAAGGCAATGAAAAGGCAAATTGCCCGTTGGCCCATTCTAACTTAAGTTTCCTTTCTAGTTTCAAATAGTTGGCTCAAATACGTAACCAAATAATTTGAAGTAAAAAACCCCACTCCGTCGACAAACCCATCTCATCTATGATAGGAAACCCCATGCAAAATACCTATCTAGATTACAATGCCACAACCCCTTTGCACCCTGAACTCACAGGCTACGTGCAAAGCCAAATGCTGAATTTTGGAAATCCCAGCAGTGTCCATTGGGCAGGCAGACAAGCCAAAAAGACTTTGTCTCAGTCTCGTGAAACCATTTCAAAATTTCTCAATATTGACCCATTAGAAATTATTTTTACGGCAGGTGGCAGTGAAGCCAATAATCTGGCTTTAAAAGGTATAGCTTCGCGGTTACCGGCCGGCAAAACTGAAATTATTTGTTCTACCGTAGAACATCCGTCGGTGATGAAAACCATGAGTTATCTTTCTGAGCGCGGCTTTCATATTCGCTGGCTTGATGTATCTCAAGACGGTCTTATCGATCTAAAACAATTAGATAATCTTCTTAACGAGAAAACCGCATTAGTATCTGTTCAGCTAGTGAATAACGAAGTGGGAAGCATTTTCCCCCTCAAAGAAATTTCGGCACGTGCTAAAAAATTCGGCGCCCTTGTTCATTCTGATATGGTTCAAGCACTTGGTAAAATCCCCATTGACCTTAAAGACCTGGGCGTGGATTTGGCTAGCTTTGCCGCACATAAATTTTATTCTCTTAAAGGCGCCGGCCTTCTCTATGTAAAAAGAGGAACTCATCTTGATCCCGTCACTCACGGCGGAGGACAAGAACGAAGCAGAAGGGCTGGAACAGAAAATGTATTAGCTATCGGCACCTTTGCCCAGGCCATTCGCCATTTAGGTCCCCAAATCATAGAGCAGACTGAAAAATTGCGAACACTCCGAGATCAATTGCAGACAAAGATCTTGTCCGAAATTACAGGTACTTCAGTCAATGGGCTCAACGAAAACCGCGTGAGCAATACGCTCAATATTTCATTTGAAAATGTAGATGGTGAAACACTTTTAATTAATCTAGACACCCGTGGTTTTGCCGTAAGTAGCGGTGCAGCTTGTAGTTCGGGGAGCAATGAACCTAGCCCTGTCTTAAGAGCTATGGGCTTTTCAGTTAACCGCGCCAATCAAAGTTTAAGAATCAGTTTAGGTTGGCTTACTACGCAAGATGAAATTGACCAGTTTTTTTCAAACCTCGTAGAGGCCCTCAAACAAATTCGAAACTCATATAAAACCAACGAATTTGAAAGAGTGTTAGCATGAAGAAGGTTTTGGTCGCCATGAGTGGGGGTGTTGATAGTTCAGTTGTGGCAGCACTTTTACACGAACAAGGGTACGAAGTTATTGGCATCACCATGCAGGTTTGGGATTATTCGGAGTGTGACATAACTCCCGGGCAGGGGACTTGTTGTTCGTCAGTTGACGTTCAAGACGCACGATCAGTGGCAGATCGGTTCGAGATCCCGTTTTACGTTATGAATTGTGAAGACAAATTTCAAGCTATGGTCATTGACCCTTTTGTTCATGAATATTTAGAAGGTCGAACACCCAACCCCTGTGTTAACTGCAATACGTTTTTAAAATTTGATCACCTCTTTGTGAAAATGAAAGAACTGGGTTGCGATTACTTAGCCACCGGTCATTACGTTCAAAGGGTAGGAGATGATTTACTCATCAAGGGTAAAGATCCCCAAAAAGACCAAAGCTATTTTCTCTTTACTTTAAGAAAAGAGTTACTGAAATACCTCTTATTTCCCGTAGGAAATATGACAAAAGAAGAAGTGAGAGCCCATGCCATAAGATTTGGCCTAGCCAATGCTCGCAAAAAAGACAGCCAAGAAATTTGCTTTGTTTCAAAACTTGGATATTCAAAGTTTATTGAATCAAGGGTGGGGAGTGATATTCTCACCGGTGGTGATATTATTCTCCTTCCAGATGGTAAAAAGATTGGGAGCCATGATGGAATTCACCATTTTACAATTGGTCAAAGAAGAGGTTTAGGTTTTGACCACAACGAGCCCCTCTATGTTATTAAAATCGACGCCAAAAAAAGTTTAGTTTATGTTGGCCCAGAAAATCTTCTCTATTCAAAAACCATGAGGGTACATCAAGTCAATTGGATGAAAGACCCTGCGTTTAATCAAGACTACACAGTTAAAATACGCCATGCCCATAAAGGGGCTGGAGCAAAACTCCTGAAAAATGAAGATAGCTCAGTGACTGTAGAATTTGCCGAAGCCCAAAGAGCTGTGACCCCGGGGCAAGCTGCCGTATTTTATCAAAATGACGCTGTTTGCGGCGGTGGTTGGATCTCTAGTCTATAGATAACCTTTTAAATCTGTTCGCTACTGAAGGTTGACCCTCGCCACGCTTTCAGATATGAAATCGGTCTCATGAGCGCGAACCCCACATTCTCTATCCAGACCATGGGCTGTAAGGTCAATACCTACGATACGAGTTTACTTGAAGATAAGTTGATAAAGGCTGGTTTTTCTTTAATTTCCCAAGACGCTCAAGTGACGATTATTAATAGCTGTGCGGTCACAGAAAAAAGCAGTCTTGAAACCCATCGCTTTGTTAAAAAAATCAAATCAAAGAATCCCAAAACCCTCGTTGTAGTAACCGGGTGCGTAGCCCAAACCGATGTGGATCGCCTCACAAGTCTCACGGGGGCTGATCTCATCGTGGGCAATTCTCACAAAGGTCAAATCGACGAAATCATAAAAGGCCATTTAGATCAAACGCTGAATCAAAGAGTTTACCACAGTAATATTTTTGAGAAAATGGAACTTGATGCGGGCGGCGGAATTGAAAGCTCCCGCACCAGGGCGTTTCTAAAAATTCAAGATGGGTGCAATAGTTTTTGCAGTTTCTGTATTATTCCATTTGCTCGTGGTAAATCTCGAAGCCTTAACCAAACCCACTTGGTTGATCGCATTAATGATTTGCACCACAAAGGATTTCAAGAGGTCGTTTTGACGGGAGTTCATTGCGGCGACTATGAAAATGAAGGCAATAATTTTTCAAGCCTCGTGGAACATATCTTAGAAAATACCAAAATCCCAAGAATTCGTCTTTCTAGCCTAGAACCCATCGAGGTAACACCAAAGCTTTGGAGTCTTTTTGGAAAGCAAAAGCGGCTTTGCCCCCATATTCACCTGAGCCTCCAAAGTGCCAATTCCAAAGTGCTATCAGATATGAAGAGAAAATACTCTCAAAGGGATGTGGCCCTATTTTTTAATAATTTCGAAAAACATATTCCCCATGGTTTTCTTGGCATGGATGTCATCGTGGGATTTCCTGGAGAAACCGAAGGGGAGTTCGATGACACTCATAATTTTTTAAGAAATCACAATCAATGGACGAGAATTCATGTTTTTCCTTACAGTAAAAGGCCAGGCACGCTCGCCATTAAACGACTGGATCACCTTTCTCCAAACGTCATAAGCGCTCGGGCAAAAAAACTGAGAGAGTTAAGTCTGCAACGTCAGTTTGAAAAAGCGAAAAGTCAGTTGGGCCTTTTCAAATCAGCTTTGGTTCTTGAAAAACTCAGTTATGGTGCTCAGAGCCTCTCGAGTGACTATTGGCCCATTAAAATAGAAGATCTCAGCCAAAAGAATTTTATTAATCAAGAAGTCAGGGTAGAAATTACAGGGTATTTGCCGCTAAAAAATGGAGAGCAGATACTTCAGGGGACCATCGCCAAAAACCCCCAAATGTGATAGTAATAGCGTTTTAACTTTTATTGTTGGGAATTGACGAATGTTGAAACCCTTGAACATCTTTCAAAATCGAATCGGCTATACTTTTAGGAATCAGGCTTTTCTTATTGAGGCCCTTACCCATAAATCATTCGTTCACGAAAAAGACGGCCAGTATGAATCAGCCATAGATAATGAACGCATGGAATTCTTAGGTGACGCTGTCTTAGATTTAGCTATTAGCCAAATGCTCATGTCACAAAATGCCGCCGCCGATGAAGGGGAGCTTTCAAAACGAAGAGCCGCTCTTGTTAACGAAAAATTTTTAGCAGATTTGGGAAGAGAAATTCAAATTTCTGATTTTATTATTTTGGGGCGTGGCGAAATCAATTCTAATGGCCGAGACAAAAGCTCAATACTGGCTGCAGCTATCGAAGCGGTCATCGGTGCTATATTTTTAGATTCTCACTTTGAAACGGCAGCGCAAGTTATTTGTGCCCTTTTTTCTGACAAGCAGGGCGCTGTGCAAAATACTCCCTTTGCCAAAGACTATAAAACGAGGCTTCAAGAGTTAATTCAGGGTAAGCACAAGTTGGTTCCCCATTATAAGGTCGACAGCACTCAAGGCCCAGATCATGAAAAGACTTTTTTGGTATCTGTATATTTAGGTGAAACTAAACTTTGTGAAGGTTTCGGGAAAAGTAAGAAAGAAGCCGAACAATCAGCGGCTAAGACAGCTCTTGAGGATCTAGTTCTATGAGCGCCTTTAAATCTGGATTTATCACCGTCGTAGGTTTACCGAACGCCGGCAAGAGTTCTCTTGTTAATGCCCTAGTCGGCGAATCTGTAAGTATCGTTACTGCAAAACCTCAGACGACACGAAAACGAACATTAGGAATTTTGACCAAGCAAGATTGCTATCAAATGATCTTTGTCGATACACCAGGAGTCATTGAATCAAATAATGGCCTGAATTCTTATTTGAAAAACGAACTTTCTCGATCTCTTAAAGATGTCGACGTCATCGTGGTAGCTGTGGCCCCTTGGGAATTTCAAACAAATGATCATCCTTGGGGAGCCCAGCTTGTAACTTCAAAGCCCATTATTTACATAGCCACCCAATGTGACAAACGATTGAAAGATCAATCTCTTGAAACAACAATCCCAGAAAAATGGAAGAATTGGGAATTGGGCCAAACCCTTCCCATTTTAACAAGTGCAAGAACTAAACTTGGCTTTCAAGAATTGATAATTAAAATCTTAGACCATCTGCCCGAGGGCCCACCGTACTACGGAGAAGATCTTTATACTCCTCAGACCATGCGTGAGATTTCGACAGAAGTTGTGAGGAAATATTGTTTTGAATTTCTCCATCAAGAAATTCCTTATGGACTTGCCGTAAAAATTCAAAAATTTGAAACAAAAGCGCCACTCACTAAAATCGAAGCGGATATTATTATTACTAAAGAAAGTCATAAGGGAATGGTCATCGGTAACGGCGGAAAAGTTTTAAGAGAAATTGGCACCCGAGCGCGCCAAGAGCTTGAATCAATACTAAATTCAAAGGTATTTCTAAAACTTCATGTTTCTGTTAAGCCCCACTGGCTCAAAGACAAACAATGGTTAGAAGAGTTGGGTTATGGGTCTAATTAAAATAGCCATTATCGGTAGGCCCAATGTGGGCAAGAGCACATTGTTTAACCAGATCACAGGTACCCGAAAAGCCGTGGTCAAAGATGAGCCCGGCGTGACAAGGGATGTGCATCGCGGAAAAGCGGAATGGCTGGGAGTTCACTTTGATATCTTTGATACGGCGGGTGTGAGCGAAGGCGGCGATAAAGCCTGGAGTGTAGGCATTCGAAACCAAGCACTTAAAGCTCTCAGGGATGCGGATAAAGTTCTCTTTGTTCTAGACGGAAAATTTGGTTTAAACCCCGAAGATAAAAGTCTTTGGCAACAAATAAAAATTCAAAAAAAGCCCGTTCTTGCCATCGTCAATAAAATTGACGAATACGAAGACGAAGACGTGGGTTTAAGTGAATTCTATGAATTAGACTTAAATAATGTCATGGCGGCGAGCTTTGAACATAAACATGGTCTTGATAGAATTTTGGATTGGATTATTGAGGGCCAAGAGAGAAATACCGAAGTTCTCGATGACGGAAAAATCAGAATTGCCATTGTGGGTAAACCCAATGCGGGCAAGAGCACTCTGGTTAATTCAATTTTAGGAGAAAATAGAGTTGTTGTCAGCCCCGTTGCAGGAACAACGGTAGATAGCGTTGAAGTGCCCTTTACTAAAAATAATCAAGAATTTATTCTCATCGATACGGCAGGCTTGAGGCGTCGTGCTCGGCGCAATGACCATGTAGAACTTATCTCGGCTTTTAAAGCTAACGAAAGTATTGCAGAAGCCAATATTTTACTGATAGTCGTAGACGGTCTATTAGGTCCTTCTCAACAGGATGCGCGGATTGTAGAATTAGCTCTTGAGCATCATAGAGCCGTTATTCTTGTTATTAATAAAATTGACATGGCAGAGAGCAAAATTCCTAGGTTTCGAGATGTCTCAAGAGAAAAAATCAGAAATCAGTTTCACTTTTTTGCAGATATCCCCGTTTGTTTTATCAGTGCAAAAACAGGGCGGGGGGTAGACCCCTTATTTGCTCTAGTTCAAAAAATATGGAGTCAATTAAACAAGAAAATTTCAACTCAAGAGATTAACGATTTCTTTTTTAACGTCATCAGACAAGCACCGTCGCCGAGCTTTCGCGGTCGAGACACCAAGTTTTATTACATCACCCAAACAAAACAGCGGCCCCCTTCGTTTATGGCCTTTGTCAATGAACCTCGCGGCATTACTAAGGCCTACCGTCGATTTTTATCTACTCAAATAAAAAAGCAATATGATCTGGTGGGTATTCCCATCCGCATTTATCCTAAAAAGCGACGTTCAAGTAAGGGATCACAAAGTCAGCGTCAACCGTTAGACGATAACCAGTGATGCTAAGAAATCGCGCGACTTTTGGAACTCGTTTTGGCTTCTATATGGCCGCAATTGGTTCGGCTTTTGGCTTAGGAACTCTATGGCGATTCCCATATGTGACAGGGGTTAACGGGGGCGGCGCTTTCGTTTTGCTTTTCGTATTTTTCTCCGCCGCCATAGCCTTACCTGTACTTATTTCTGAGTTGATGCTCGGTAAAATAACAAGACAAAATATCTTAGGAGCTCTCTCGTGGAAACCTTGGGTGACGGGGCGGCGTTGGCGATGGATCGGGCGACTCGGTGTAGCTGCAAGCTTTGTCGTTTTAAGCTATTACACCGTTGTTAGTGGATGGGTTATTCATTTTGTTGTGCAAGGAATAATGGGTCGATTTACCGATGCAAATACAAACCCCGAGCTGGTCATAGATAAACTTTTAACTCGAGGTGGACTTCAAATATTACTTGCCAGTGTTCACCTTATTGCAGCTACGAGTATTGTTGCCCGCGGAGTTCAAAACGGCATAGAAAAATCAGCTAAAATTTTTATGCCTATTCTATTTGTGATTATGATTTTTTTACTGGTGCATTCGCTTTTTTTACCCGGTGCTTACGAGGCTTTGAGATTTTTATTTTATCCTGATTTTTCAAAACTCACGACGACCGCTGTGATTCAGGCCCTTGGCCATGCTCTTTTCACCTTAAGTCTTGGGTTTGGCGCCATGATTGCCTACGGCAGTTATTTAAAACCCGAAATTCACTTGCCAAGTGAAGCTTTGGTCGTGGCCTCCATTGACACTTTGCTTTCTCTTTGCGCGGGCATGCTAATTTTTCCTATTGTATTTACGGCCCACGTTGATTCTACCACGGGACCAGCTTTACTATTTAAAACTTTGCCCGTACTTTTTGGCCAATTGCCCTTGGGCTATTGGGTGGCTATCGCGTTTTTTGTCTGTCTTTATTTTGCAGCATTAAGTTCAAGCGTTGCGCTATTTGAAGGATTAGTTGCTTACCTGATGGATGAGAGAAAAATGAAACGGGCCTCCGCGGCCTATTCTATTGCAACTATTACTTTCTTATTGGCCCTTGTCTCGGCATTCTCGAGCAGCTTATTTAAAAATATCAAAGTGGGTGAGAGGGGTTTGCTCGAGGTTATAGATCAAGGGATAATCAATTGGACCATACCCGTTGTGACTTTGGGAATTATCATTTTTATGGGGGTAAAAGTCCCCGACGATATGAAAAAAGAAGAATTTGTAGATGCGAAAAGCCTTATTACCGTAAAGCTCTATCCCACTTGGCTTGCTACAGTAAAATACTTGGTTCCTTTTTTATTGGTGGGGCTATTGCTTCTTCAATTAGGAATCGCAATAGCAAACGATTTGTAAGGACCGACCCTTTCGGGTCAGCCCTTATTAAATATTAATTACAAATTATTATCGTGTCGAACCTAAGTAGGTTTTGACTCCGTCAGGTGTAGCTTTCATAGTGGATTTTCCCTTGGTCCAATTTGCAGGGCAAACTTCGCCTGAAGTTTTGGCCGTTTGGAATCCATCGAGTACTCGCAAGACTTCGTCCACATTTCGTCCAACGTCTAGATTATGGACCGTTTGAGCCTCAATCTTACCTTCGGGATTTATCAAGAACAAACCTCTTAGTGCAATTCCGCTGGGCAAAAGAACACCATAATCACGGGCTACGTCTTTGGTAATGTCGGCGAGCAGAGGGAATTTGAGTTTTCCAAGTCCGCCATCTTTTGGTGAAAGGGCTTGCCAGGCGCGATGGGTATGTTTGCTATCTACAGAACAGCCCACAATTTCAGCTCCAGCAGTTTTGAATTTTTCGTATTGGTCGTTGAAGGCTAGGATTTCTGTGGGGCACACAAAAGTAAAATCCAGCGGGTAAAAGAAAAATACCAGCCACTTTCCCTTAAAATCCGAAAGGGAAATTTCTTTGAACTCTCCATTAAAAACCGCATCGCCTTTAAAATGGGGAGCGGGTTGTCCTACTTGAACCATCTCTAGTCCTCCTTATTCGGTCATATTCAAAAACGGGAATATAATACTTTAAATGGGCAGGCAAATACCAGCTCTTAATGTCTTGTCTCTTTTTTCTGGAGAACCAGAACTTCTTAGGACTGGGAAGCATGGTAATTTTCTCTTATGGTTTATTGAGACGCGACGCATTAGATGGCGATGTTTATATCAGTAATTTTTCGATAGTGGGACTCAAGAATAGTCGCGATAAATCGATCCACCGGTCCATTGAGTAAAAGAGCAGCTGGTTGCATTTCTCGGTGAAACTCCCATCGCGCCACGGGGTCTTGGGCTCGGTCAACCAGGTCAGCAATTTTTTCAATACGAAGAAGAATTTGAGCTTCTTCACCATCAAAGGGAATTTCAATAGATTTAAAAAAATCTTTAGCTACTGCATCATCAATAGAATTTAAAGTATTCCTGAGACTTTCAAAATTTTCATCATGAAAAGAATTTCTTGAAGACGGGACAATTTGAATGTTTTCAAATAATCGTTGAGCGATGGTACCGTTTTTCACCTCGATAGAATACTTTCTTAAGAATTCTGGATCGTCATTTTCTTTTGATTGATCGTGAAGTTTTAAAAAAGCCAACGCTTTTGTAGGATCAACCTTTGAAAATTCTTTTGGAAAGAGTTCAATGGCTTCCATTCCTATGAGCACAACGCGATTTATATGATCTCTTAAATGTTTTCGAAAAGTAGAATAGGTGAGACTTTGGGGGGGATGTTTCATTTGTTTATGCTCCTTAGAGACTTACAAATTCAAATCTTGTGCCGAGTGAGAATCTCCTCAGTTGTTTTAGAGAGGCTAGCAATGCATTGAATTTGAACAGGCGTAATCCAAAAATAGGCACCCTTAAAACACAAGTGTTTTCAAACGTTTACAAGTATGACCTAGGCCATTGAAAAAATTACGTATTTTCTTGAATTGCATGTCGAAACCCTGTACTCGTACCGCAGCAATTAGACATTAACCGGTGAATTAAGGAAGGGGAACCTTATGAAGCAGTTAGTAGTTCTAGTAGTACTATCCATGGGTCTATCTCAAAGCGTTTTGGGGGCAGACCGCAATCAAGCCATTATTCAATCTATAATTTCTATTCATAAGGAAGTGGAGAAATTAGGACTAGAGGCTGTCCTCAAAAAAGCTAAATGGGACTTGCCCAAGCCTCAAGAAGAAAATCTGTTTTTTGCACCGATGCAGGTCATTCGCACTAATGATCCGTTTGATGAGTGTATCTGGAATCCAAGTGCACCGGGGTGCCCGGGGAGTGGGGGGTTTTATCCCGATCCCTTCGGCACAAATCCGACAATGCAACTTAAAGACGACGGCCTACAGATTGTAGCCACCGAGGTGCTCTACCAAACCCTCACTTACTACAAGGTCAAACACGTGTTTGGAAAAGTTAAAGCTAATGTTTGGGGCTTTAAAGTCATAGATGCCAGAGACGGAGAACCATTTCAAGACCTAGAAACCGATATAGTCATCGGAGCCATAAAACAATTTCGCCGATATGTGGCAGGCCTTCTTTGTAATAATCCGGATCCTGCGCGAATGCTCGGTATGCTGAAGGCCTATAATTTAGGGCAACGGTTTCGATGGGACATGGCTTGGGCTCTCTTAGGAAACGATTTGCCTGAGGCACCCAACAGGTACATGAAGTTTGGGTCTCGTTGGCGAAAGTTCTCAGCCGCCATCGATGGAATTCAAAACGGAAGTATAATGCGATTACGTAATCTCAATGGTGAAATGATAAATTACAATGCGGGCAATGCCGCGCAAGCTGTCGGCGCAGCTACTGGAAGTTCGGCCATGCACATTGGATTTATCGCCAGAGAAATCGTGGGCATCATTCAGCTTATTGGGGATATCATTTCTGAAGCGCTCAATCTTTTTTGCATTTCTGATTTAAGTTTTGACAAAAATAAAGAAGCTCAAAAACAGCAAAGTGTAATAAAGTTACTGGCCATCAAGAAGGATCTTTATGATCGGTATAGTTCCATGAGAAAAATTCTTGATGAGATGGGTAAACAGACCAGCTCTATCACGGGTCGAAATATGAGCTTTTTACCCTGAAGCATGCATTGGGGTCCTTTTTTAAATGAAAGGACCTCTTTGAGGGTAAGAGCTAGCTAAAGGTCCAATTCTTGTTCACAATATGGCGTCCCCACTAAGGCCGTGATTTAATCCGGCACATGTGGGGACCTAAAATTTTTGAAGGAATTTGGATCGTCCTTCTAAGTTTTGCTAACCACGGACCAGCGCGGGTTCACGGACTAGTAGCGACACGGTTTTCAGCTCCTGTTCCGGGTCATTTACCGGTTTCCTTACCAAGTCACTTAAATGAAGCCCTCGTTGTAACTAAAGAAATCAATAAAAACTCAGTGCACTACGATGTTATTCCTAACGACGATTGTACTTTCGATACCAAAAATCCCATGAATATCTATTGGACCGTTTTTGACCCCGAAAAAAATGAATATAAAAG
>JAHFAE010000014.1 GCA_023250675.1 Oligoflexia bacterium
GCAGATGCACCTTTCTATTATGAGCGATGTTAAAAATTTCGAAGAAAATCTATCAAAAATTAAGAAAGATTCTGTTGAAAGACATGCTCAAGTTGACATGTTTAAAGACGAATTTAACAAGGTCGTAAGTCGCCTCTACGGATTAGAAACTTTAAATTCAAATTTTGAAGGTCTAAAAGATGGCGTGAAAAACATAATGACTTGGCAGCGTGAACGCATGCAACCATTGGCCGACGGGGGCTTTGAGCTGGTGGCTGATGTAGTCGAGGTCCCTGCTGACTACGAGATTGCCATGGAGGCAGCTCTTGGCGATCGACTTCAAAGTATTTTAGCACCCCACACTCAAGGCTCTATTTCAGCCGTAGGGTTATTGAAAGATCGTCGAGCTGGCCGTTCTAGTTTTATTAATCAAGAATTGATGTCTTCATCTAAAGATATAAATACTCATTCTGAAATAGACAACCAGACTGGGGTTCGAGGGTTTTTACAAGATCTGGTTCGTTGCCCAGATCAGCATAAAAAAGCCCTAGCCCATATTTTTGAAAACATAGTCGTAGTCGATGATCTTCAAAATGCTTTAAGACTTCGGGGTTCTTTTTCGGGGTATACCTTTGTCACGCTTGAAGGCGATGTTTTAGCGGCCGATGGTATGTTGACGGGAGGGAGCAGTGATAGTGCCGAAACAGGTCTGTTGCGCCAGAAGCGAGAGATTAAAGAATTAAGTCTTAAAAAAGACGAAGTATCAGGAAAGCTGGCGCTTGCTATTGCAACTCTTGAAAAACTAGACGCTCAATTGGCACGTGTATCAAAGGATTTAGAAAATTCCCAAAAACAAAGTTTTGAACATGAGATTTTGATTTTAGATCGGAAAAAAGATTTGGAACGCTCTGAATCAGAACTCAAAAATGTGGAAGAAGCTGTAAGAAGACAAAATAGAGAAGCAGATGGACTTAAATCTCAAATAGAAAATGTTCGCCGGCAATTAGAGGTGGCACAGAGTTCAGTTAAAGATCTTGGTCAACAAAAACTAAACCTCGAAGAAATGGCAAAAAAACTTGAAAATGATTTAGATGAAATTAAATCAGAACTAGAAAGGGTAAGCCAAGAGGCAACTGACGCACAAATAGATCAGGCCACCAAAGCTACAGAAGTTGAGGGTTTTAAATCTCAGCTAACCGCCTTAAACCAGAACCTTGCCGATGTTCAATCGCAGATTTCTCGAATGAACGATGATAGTGTGAAAGCTTCAGAAAATCTTAAAACCAACGTCATTCAAATTGAAGAAGCAAAAAGTGAATTTAACGGAATGTTAGATAAAGTAAAATGCGCTGAGCGGGCTTTGCAAGCCGCCAAAGAAACATACGAGCAGGCAGCTATAAAATCCAGGGAACTTGAGGTAACTGTTGGCAGTCATCAAACCCAAATTAATCAACTCAATCACGAGATAGGTGAGGCCCAAGTTAAGCACTCCCAGGCCCAGCTCAACGAAAGATACCTGGTAGACCAAGTTTTGGAGCGCTATATGGTAAGCCTCAAAGAAGTCGTCTCCCAATATCTAGGGAGAGCAGGGGACATCACCCTGGCTCAAGGGGAGCTTGACGATCTCAGAGAAAAGCTAAAGAAAATAGGTGAAGTCAATCTTACGGCTATCCAAGAGTTTGAAGAGTTAACGTCTCGCTATGAATTCCTGACCAAACAACAACAAGATCTGGTTGGAGCTATGGATAGTTTAAGAAAAGTAATCGATCGCATAAACCGAATCTGCAATCGGCGATTTCGAGATACCTTCGAAGCCGTCAATGAAAGATTTAAGAAAGTGTTTCCTGTTCTGTTTGGTGGTGGAGAAGCTCAACTTATTCTTTTAGAAAATCCTGAGTTGCCCGGTGACCCGGGAGTTGAAATCATGGCTCGTCCTCCGGGTAAAAAACTTCAGAGTGTAACTTTGTTGTCGGGTGGTGAAAAAGCATTGACCGCCGTTAGCCTTATCTTTGCCATTTTTCTCTTTAAACCTTCGCCATTTTGTCTTCTCGACGAAGTAGATGCGCCTCTGGATGACGCCAATGTTTATCGCTTCAACGATTTGGTTAAAGAGATGGCCAAGCGAAGCCAAGTTATTTTGGTTACCCATAATAAGTACACCATGGAGATCAATAACACTCTTTATGGGGTGACTATGGAAGACCCTGGCGTGTCAAAAATGGTCGCCGTGCAACTCAATTAGGTTCAAGAAGTCTGAGATGGAAGTCATTAACTTAAACTTAAATTATCTTTTACCCGCATTCCTTATCGCCTTGGTTTTTGGGGCGGTAGTCTGGTTCAGGCATTCTAGGAGCATAAATGATGGGGAGCCCAAAAAATCCTCTGAGATTGCAAATCCACAAGCAAAGATCTCGTTACTGGCAAAGACTCAGCAAGTATTTACAAAAAAATTAGACGAACTTATTCTTAATTCTAAGCAAATCGACTCTTCATTTTTCGATGCTCTGGAAGAACTCCTCTATACCGGCGATTTGGGGCCAAAGGCCGTTGAAGGACTTCTCATTGCTGTAAGAGAAAAACTATCCCGAAACTCCTTAAGCGATTCTAATGCCGTCAAGAAAGCCCTGCACGATGAGATATTAATAATATTAGGAACGAATCATTCAGTCAGACCCAGCATAAAAGTACCCCATGTCATACTTGTAGTGGGGGTCAATGGAGTTGGCAAAACCACTTCTATTGGCAAGCTGGCCTACTACTACCAGGCACTTCAGAAAAAAGTGCTTGTAGTTGCTGGTGATACATTTAGAGCTGCAGCTCAAAATCAATTGTCAATATGGGGAGAGCGGGTCGGTGTTGATTTTTATTCCTCTCAAACAAAAGATGCGGCCGCTGTGGCTTTTGAAGGAATTCAAAATGGCTTAGGCAAGGGATCCGAAATTATTATCGTAGATACTGCGGGTCGGCTTCACACCAAAGAAAATCTCATGGACGAGCTTAAAAAAGTAAAACGTGTCATTGAAAAAGCGTTGCTTGGAGCTCCACACGAGATCATTCTAGTCATTGATGCCACCAGCGGCCAAAACGCGCTAATTCAAGCGCGGCAATTTAAAGAAGCTATCGGAGTTACTAGTCTCATTGTTACAAAATTAGATGGCACCGCCAGAGGCGGAATCATCATCGGCATCGCACGTGAAGTTGGATTGGCGGTGCAATTTATTGGTATGGGCGAAAAAATGACTGACTTAGAAGAATTTTCGCCTGGCAAATTTGCCAAAGAGCTATTACGAATTTAGTAGTCCTTTCATTCGGCTTCTGAAATGAGCCACCCCAAGTTGAGGATCAATGATGATGGTCGGTGCTTAACTAACTAGCCAAAGATCTAGAAAAACTCATAAAATTGAGATTTTACTGAGAATTTCCGAAGTATCTCAAGGGGATACTAGCTAAATGGCATTGTACGAACATCTGGTCCTACTAGTCGCTGGCATCAGTTTTTTCATGTATGGAATGATGCTCGCTTCAGAGAATCTTCAAATTCTTGCTGCTGATCGAGTGCGATACTTTATGAGCAAACTCGCACGACATCAAATTATTGGAATCTTAAGTGGCGTCGCTCTCACCGTTCTTCTCCAGTCTTCAAGTGCCGTGACTGTTATGCTCGTCAACTTGGCAAGCGCAGGTGTTGTCACACTCACGCAAGTCATGGGTGTTATTATTGGTTCTACAATTGGA
This sequence comes from Oligoflexia bacterium, assembly GCA_023250675.1. Lineage (GTDB taxonomy): Bacteria > Bdellovibrionota > Bdellovibrionia > JABDDW01 > JABDDW01 > JAHFAE01. The sequence goes on from JAHFAE010000014.1 coordinate 3,715, forward strand.
ACAACAATTACAGTTCAACTCATAAGCTTTAATGTTACTAAATTTGCCCTTTATCTTTTCGTTTTTGGGTTTGCAATCATTTTTTTAAGCAAGAATAAAAAGCCAAAGCAAATTGGAAATATCATTTTAGGATTTGGTATCACTTTTTATGGATTACTCCTCATGGGCCAGGCCATTAATTTTCTCAAAGAAATTCAAAGTCTAAAATATTTTTTCGTGTACCTTAGTGAAAATCCCTTCGTGGCTTTTGCAGCCACATCTTTTTTGACAGCCTTTGTTCACAGCAGTGCAGTGACAATTGGTTTGGCTATGACATTGACGACCAATGGCGTGATTAGTCTTTACGACAGCATGTATTGGGTCTATGGAGCAAATCTTGGGACCACAGCAACTGCGCTTTTGGTAAGCTTAGGTGGAGGCTACGTGGGTCGCCAAGTCGCTTGGGCCCACTTGTTTTACAAAGCAGCGTCGGTGTTACTGATGCTTTTTTTCACAGCTCCCTTTGCTATACTTGTGACCTACACAGCTGACGACCCCATCCACCAAATTGCTAATGCCCATACTATTTTTAATATAGTAATGGCCGTCATCTTTTTTCCCCTCATAAACAAGGGTGCTGCATTTATCGAAAAGCTTTTTCCTCGTCCTCTTTCAGAACAAGAATTTGCTCCCAAATACCTGGACCCCAAATCATTTCAATCACCGGCCATGGCCTTCGCCAATGCGACACGCGAAATGCTTCGCATGGCCGACTACGCTCTCGTTATGGTGCGAATGTCGCCACGAACTTTTGAGAAAGATGACCCCGATTTTACTGATGAAATCAAAAAAATAGACAAGCGAGTTGATATTTTGAATAAAGAAATCAAACTTTATTTAGTTCGCCTTACCGATGAGCCATTGACTGAAAACCAAAATGCTCGGGTTGTAAACCTCATCGCTTTAGTCAGTGACATTGAAAATATCGGCGACGTTATCGAAAAAAATGTTTTGGAATTGGCTAAGAAAAAATCCCACCTAAAAGTGACTTTTAGCCAAGAAGGTTGGAAGGAGGTCCGTCAATTTCATCAATTGGTCGTAGAAAACTTTGAGTTGGCGCTTTCGGCATTTAGTCTCAACAACAAAGAACTTGCCGAAAAGGTTATTGATAACAAACATAGGCTGCGGGTTTTTGAGCAAAAATTGCGAGAGGCCCATATTCAAAGACTTCACAGAAAAATGCAAGATTCATTTAATACCAGTAATATTCATATGGATTTGTTATCTGCATACCGTCGTGTGAACAGCTACGTTTGTAACCTGGTATATCCCGTAATATATTCTGACCCGAAGGGTATGTTTCCGGGCACTGAATCTGAAATAGCTGAATAAATTTTCTTTTGACGAAATTATCAAACCGTTTTGCCAGTTGTGATCTAATTCTTTTGAGCTCTTAAAAACAAAACATGGTGGCGAATCCAAAACACGCCACCGGCAAGCAATAGTCCTGCAATCACGAGATCGATCTGATGAAATTGCTCATGGAGTGAAGTCCAGTTTTCACCTAGTATTTGACCAAACCAAGCAAGCCCCACACACCAGGGCAGAGATCCTAAAAAAGTATAGATTGTAAACTTAGTGAGATTCATTCTAGCCACACCTGCAGGAAAGGCAATAAATGTCCTAATCACAGGTAAAAGCCGGCTAAAAAAAGTTATTGCGTCGCCGTATTTAACAAACAGTCGATCGGCTATGGCTAGGTCGTGGGGATTAAGTAATATAAATTTTCCATATTTTTCAGCCAAAGGGCGGCCCCCGTACATACCTACAAGATAGGCAACCCAACTTCCGACAACACATCCAATGGCTCCTGCTAAACCGGCTTCCCAAATGGTAAAAGCACCTTTGCCCGCCAAGTATCCCGCAAAAGGCATAATGACTTCAGAGGGCAAGGGTACACATGCGCTTTCGATGGCCATGAGCAAACCTACACCAAAAAGTCCCGTCGCTTGCTCCACAGCTATGACCCACTGGGCGAGAATTTCAAGAATGTGATTTATCATTTTACGACCTTCTTTCTTGGATGAACTTTGTCGACAATGAATTGGCTTGCGCTCAGCAAGTTTTCGCAGATCATTGGGGGTTCCCCGAACGAATATTCTATGGGCGGTGTGGTTTGATTTTGAAGCAATATAGATTGGCAACCGGCTTTTTGGCCGGCAACCACGTCAGTCATTCTATCGCCGATCATCCAAGACTTTGAAAGATCAACGCCAAATTTGTCAGCTCCATCTAAGAGCATGCCTGGGTTAGGTTTTCTGCAGGGGCAACCCCTATCTACAGGATGGGGGCAATAGAATGCTGCTGAAATAATGGCACCTTTTTGTTTAAAATCGTCAATAATTATTGAATTTATGAGTATTAAATTTTTTTCATCAACAAGACCGCGAGCTACGCCACTCTGATTAGTCGCCAAAAATACTAAATACTCATTTTCATTTAGGATGCGAACGGCTTCGTAGGATTCTTGAAATACTTCAATCTTTTGAGGGTCATTCAGATAAACCATGTCTCGAATGATTGTACCGTCCCGATCCAAAAACACAGCCTTTGCCATCTTTAGATCTTGGCTTGTTTCGAGGGTATTTTCAATCGATTTTGAAGCTTGCCCAAAGGTGTATTTTTAGTCTAAATCTGTATTAGCATGCAAAGCGTAAAGCGCCTCCTCCCTTATTTAAAACCCTATCGAGCAACTATTTTTTTTACTCTTTTGCTCGGCGTTCTCATGAGCAGTATTTCTCTGGGCACGGCAAAACTTTTAAAAACGGTAGTCGATGATATTTTTGTAGCCAAAAGTTCTGAAATGCTTGTCTTGGCCCCCTTCATTATTGTGGGCCTTTATTTATTGTCGGGTATTATCCGATTTTTCCACATGTTTCTGTTGCGTTATACAGGTGACGTCATTGCTATTGATATTCGAAATGATCTTCAAATCAAGTATATGCATTTGAGTCTTGATTTTCATGGTGCGAACTCGACCGGTTCCTTAATTAGTAAAACGATGAACGATGTTATTTTGATTCAATCGGGTCTTACGCTTTTAGCAGATGTGGTTCGTGAACCCGTCAACGCCTTGGCACTTTTGGGCTACCTTTTTTATGTGAACTGGAAATTGACTTGCATTACGATCATTGCAGCGCCTGTTCTCATAATGGGCTCTAAGAGTTTAGGTCGGAGTGTTCGAAAATACAGCAGATCCATGCAAGAAATTTTAGAAGAACTCACAAATGCTCTAAAAGAAACTTTAGATGGAATTCGAATTATAAAAGCCTTTGGTCTTGAAAACCATATGAGGAACCGTTTCCAAAGAGCAACCAAAAGTTTTCTCAGTATTCGAAAGCATATACTAAGTCGAGAAGAATTGGCAGGGCCTGTATTTGAACTCATGGGTGCCATCACTATAGCGGCTATTTTGTATTATGCCGGCACTCAGGCTCTACGAGGTGAAACCACAATTGGGGCCTTTACATCTTTTGTGTTTGTGCTTGGCCTATTGCAGGCTCCCATTAAGAAATTGCAAGATGCCCATGTGCGACTACAACATACCGTCGCTGCGTCTCAAAGAATATTTTCCATACTGGATTCACCCATTTCTGTAAAAGATCCGGAAGATTCAGGAATGCAGTCAAAGCCTTGGCCACATGACTGGCAGACTGTGGAGTTTAAGGACGTAAAGTTTTCCTACGGAAATAGGGAGGTTTTAAATGGGGTAAATTTAAGGGTTGCTCGAGGCGAAGTTGTTGCCATTGTTGGATCCAGTGGCGCCGGAAAAACAACTTTAGTGAATTTGTTACCCCGATTTTACGACATCACCGCCGGGTCTATTGAAATTGGGGGAACCGATATAAGAAATATGAAACTGGCCGATCTTAGAAAACATATCGGACTTGTCAGCCAAGACGTATTTTTATTTAATGAAGGCATTAGAGATAACATTGTTGCGGGTCAAAGTTCAAACGATCAAGAGCGTGTTTTTGACGCTGTTCAGGCAGCCCATGCACAAGAATTTGTCGGCAAATTACCTGCAAAGCTTGGAACTATCGTCGGTGAAAGAGGCTCCAAACTATCCGGAGGTGAACGCCAACGAATAAGTATCGCCAGAGCGCTTTACAAAAATAGCCCCATTCTTATTCTTGACGAAGCCACAAGCTCTCTTGATTCAGAAAGTGAAAAAACCGTTCAAGCTGCACTTGATGAACTCATGAAAGGTCGAACAACCTTTGTCATTGCCCATAGGTTGTCTACAATTCAAAAAGCCCATCGCATTGTGGTTGTTTCAGAAGGAAAAATTGTGGAAGTTGGCTCCCATTCAGAACTTATTATACAAAAAGGGATTTATCATAAATTATACACCAATCAATTCGAACAACTCTAAATTTTACTCATCCCAAGAACGACTAGTCGCTCAAGTGGAAGGCCCAATTCGTAATCCATAAAGTTGAGAATAATAAAATTCTTTTTGGGATTTTTTGAATCACTGGGATCAAATTTGAGCAATAAATAACCGACTTGTTGGTTTAAATGAGGTGTTAATAGCCTAAATCCTGGGAACACTCCGCCTGAGACATCAGGAACGGCTTTAAATTCTAGATCGCGAATATCAGAGGTAGACCCGTTTGTTTTAGACTGCAAAACAAGGTAAATGGGAATAGCTATTTTATGAAAGTAATTTTTTGTTACATAGTATTTGATCATCGAATCCGATGGAACCTGATACTTTGTATTTCTGATAGTCGCTGACATACTAAAATCTAAATTTCCGCTAATATTCTTAGAAGCGGCAACTGATTTAAGGTAATCATAACCCCGCAATTGGATTTGTTGATCTGAATCTAATGCATTCAAGACCTCTCGAGTGGCAATATTGTAAAAAACCGGTAGTCCAGAAAGATTATTCACCACCAAACCTTCAGCCACCAAATGAGGGGCAAGGTTTTCTTCGGTTATACGAACTAATTGAATACTTGCCCTCAATATTCTTTGAGAAACTTGATCTTTTTGGTTTGCTGGTGCAAGAGAAAATGGCACAAGCCAAAAACATAAAATCAAAACCAATGTGAAAATGAATCGACCCATCGCAAACTCCCTCAAGCGTTTGATACCCATTGTGAAAGCTTCAGCAATCCCCGTACCTTCTCACTGGCCAATTTAAGTGAGTAAAACTTGGTCAACTATGTAGGAATGCCAGGATAGACGCGCTGAAAGTCACTTACGGTTGATGGGATGGCGGTTTTCTAAAGTCTGGGCCAATTTATCCAGCGTCACGTGGGTATATTTTTGTGTAGTCTGAAGGCTTGAATGACCCAAAAGTTCTTGAATGGTTCTGAGATTTGCTCCGCCTTCTAATAGATGAGTTGCAAATGAATGTCGAAGCATATGAGGGTGCAAGGGACGACTAATACCCGCAGTAATTCCCATATTTTTTATCAAACGATGGAGAGTTCTTATGCTGTAAGGACCGTGATTTGAATTTTCAATCAAGTATTCGCGGTCGACAATTTTTTCACAGAGTGACTTTGATTCTGCAAGTAAAGGAAACCATCGCCATTTACTTCCTTTTCCTTTAACCTTAAGTGCCCCACGTTGCGGTTCGAAATTCTCAAGCTTTGCATTTGCTACTTCAGATACTCGCAGCCCTGATCCGTACATAAGTAAAAAGACAAGGCGGTCTCTATCTAAAGAAATCGAATTCCAAACTGTGATGGCCTCATCAACTGAGAGAAAATGAGGCAGCTTTCGGGGCACATGAATAGGAGGTAGAATGACGGACAAATCCTCAGTGGTCAGTCCTTCTTCCACTAGCCATCTAAGAAAACCACGTATTACGGCGACACGCCGACTTCGCGTAGAATGAGCGTAGGAACTGAGCTCATTTATACCGCCTAAAATAGACCTTCTATCTAGTACCTTTTTGACACTAAAAAAGGATACCAAGTCAGATTTATAGGCCCGCCTTGTCTGTGGTGACTGTAATTTTTTATCTATATAAATCAGGTACTTATCTATAAGAGTGTCTATATGCATTAAGACCTCTGAACTCGTGATATTTATACATAACGCTATGCAATAATTTTCTTGAATTGTTTACATGTGGATGGTATAACTTTCTTTCTCCTTCTGAGGGAGAATCGGGAGCTACCCCCGTCTCGCGCGGTAGTTTAGTTGTATGTGAGGTTGTAGTATGAGTGAGTTTCAAGGTTCTGTTTCTCCTTCTAATCCTGTTCAAAATTCGAATCCCGTGGTCCCTGGCGCTCAGCGTGCTCAGCCAACGGTGAATTCTCAACAGATGATTTATAAATCCGAAGTCATGGGCCAATTAGTGCGCATGATTGAGCGCGTAGCTCCTTCGCAGGCCACAGTCCTTATTTTAGGCGAAAGTGGTAGCGGAAAGGAACTCATCGCCCGCTATGTTCATGAAAAAAGTGCTAGAAAGAACAAGCCTTTCGTCGCGATTAACTGTGGCGCTCTAAGAGAAACGCTTTTAGAAAGTGAACTCTTTGGTCATGAAAAAGGTTCTTTCACAGGAGCCTATACTAGAAAAATTGGTTTAGCAGAAATCGCTAACGGCGGAACTTTATTTTTAGATGAAATTGGAGAATTGACCCAAGGAATTCAATCCAAGCTACTCAGATTTTTGCAAGAAGGTGAGATCTACCGAGTTGGTGGTAAAGACCCGATTCGTGTTGATATTCGTTTGGTCTCTGCGACCAATCGTGATTTAGAAGCTGAAGTTGTAAAGCAAAATTTCAGAGAAGATCTCTATTATAGAATCAATACAATCACGGTTCATACTCCGCCTCTTCGCCGACGAAAAGATGATATTCCCCATCTTGTGGAGCACTTCTTGGCGCAAGGTAAGCACGGATACTTAGGCCGCGGTCGTCAGATGAGTCCCGAAGCAATGCAAATTCTTTTGAATTACAGCTGGCCTGGAAACATTCGCGAACTCCAAAATGTCTGTGAACGCATGCAAATTTTAGCTGAAGGCCATATGATTATGGTTGGCGATTTACCCGATAATATTCGCCGCCCCAACGAGAAGGTCAATGTGGAGGAATATGATCCCGATACGACTCTTCACGATGTTGAAAAACGTCATATCTTAAAGGCTCTGCACTATTTCAATGGTAATAAAACCCGTGCTGCACACTCTTTAGGTATTACGATTAAGACCCTTTATAATAAGCTTCATATGTATGGTGAGTTTGAAAATTTCTCAGTTCATTCAAAACCAGAAGTCCCTTCAAACGGAGTAAAGCCTTCTGATTCACCTGTAATGTAAAATTATTAACTTCTAGAAATAAAAAGGCCCTTAAGCTTTTGGCTTAAGGGCCTTTGAATTAATAAACGTTTAATATCGTTTAAAAATATCCTTCGTCGTCCGACGACTCTTCTTCCTCCGAAGACGGGGTACCAAAATCATCATCGTCGTCGAAGTTTTCAAAATCAGTTTCTTCTTTGCCAAATTCTTCGCCACCCAGCTCTGTGCCTTCTACGGGTTCTTCATGCTCGTGGCCTTCGTGACCATGCTCATGACCCTCCATACCCACGGCGGCTTGGGACGCGATTGCAGCCTTTTTCGTAGCTTTTTTGGGCGCTGCCTTTTTGGCTTTTTTTGCTGTTTTTTTCTTTGCAACTTTTTTAGCGACCTTCTTAGTAGCTTTTTTGGCAACTTTCTTTTTCTTGGGGGCGGATTTTTTCTTTTTCGCCATGGTGCTTTCTCCTCTAACACTGGTAATCGAACTACATGATTATGAGAAGAGACCGCCTTTGCTGCAAACAAAAAAATAAGAATGTTTTAACTCTTTATAGCCCCCATAACGCGCCGAGCTAGTGTGATTCGCAAAATATTGCATTTTTCAAATTTCAAATCGAGACTTATAAATATTCGAAATTATTAAAAGAAAGCTAGAAACCAAATGCGACTGCTCTTTTTAGGTCTGATTCCAGTCATTGTTTTTTGGTTGGTTGAAGAAAAATTTGGAACCCTCTGGGGTATTATCGCAGCTATTGTTTGGGCTGTTGGTGAATGTGTTTTTGAATATACTCAAAAAAAAAGAGTGGATCGATTAACACTCATTAGTACCGGATTAGTCGTGGGTCTTGGAGCTCTTGGTGCTTGGTTAGACAAAAGTGTCATATTTAAATTTCAACCCGTAATAATTGAAATCATATTTGCCGCGGTTTTAATTTGGGGTGGGAGGAGGGGAGAGCCCCTTCTTTTAAAAATGGCCCGCCAATCAAGGCCAGAAGTTTTTGCAAATCAGCGCGAAGAGATTCTTCAAAAACAAAGTGCTTTGATGGCGAGGATGACAAGAAATCTCATTTGGTTGCTAATTATCCACAGCGCCTTCTTGTCTTACGTAGCGATAAACGGAACTACAGGGGAGTGGGCGTTTTGGAAAGGTATTGGTTTTAATGTTTTCCTCGTAGTCTGGATTGGGGGAGAGTTTCTCTTGCTCCGGTTAAAGCGGTAGGGCGTTGGCTCGTTCTTTCATGGGATTTTGAAGGTCCAATTATAGCCTCTGACGAAAAAAAAAGAGCCGGTTACCCGGCTCTTTTCCAAAAATAAAATTCTCAAACCTCAGCCTAATAGCTTTAATGCGATGCTGGGAACTTGGTTGGCTTGAGCCAGGGTTGCAGTACCAGCTTGCAATAAAACACTATTTCGGGCCAACTCCGCAGTTGCATTCGCAACGTCCGTATCGCGAATCCGACTGTTAGCAGAACTAATATTTTCTTCTGAAATACTTAAGTTCTGTACAGTGGATGTGAGACGGTTTTGCAAAGCACCTAAATTGGCTCGAGTTGAGTTAACGCGAGTGTGGGCCTCGTCCAGTAAGGCCAAAGCTACTTGTGCTCCTTCCTTAGAGGTGTAGTCGATCCCCTCCATACCGAGCGAATCAAGAGTTGTCTTGTTATCCGCGGCATGAAAAGTGATTCGATCTTCAAACTCATCGTTATGGATACCCACTTGAAAGTCAAAATTCATGGAAGTGCCATCCAAGAGGTTGTTTGAACCCCACTTAGTGGACTTCGTGATACGTTGAACTTCGTCTTTCAGTTGTTGGACCTCGACGTTAACCATTCCTCTTTCTACGTCACCGACAGTATCTGATGCTGCTTGGATCCCTAGTTCGCGCAAGCGGGTAATGATGTTTGAAATTTCATTCAAACCACCCTCTGCAACTTGAACCATGGAGATACCGTCGTTGGCATTTCTATTGGCTTGGCGGGTTGATCGAATCTCCGCCTTCATTTGCTCTGAAATCGCAAGGCCTGCAGCGTCGTCGCCGGCTTTATTGATCCGGCTTCCGCTACTGAGCTTTGCGTAGCTATCAGCAATATTCATCTGAGAATTGCCCAAACTTCTCTGGGCATTAATCGATGCAATATTGGTTGAAACTCTAAATCCCATGACTATCCTCCTGTCATACCTTCTTCTCCTTCCGTGAATGATCCGGCGGTAAAATCATCTTACCGTGGTGGGCCTCCAAGCCCGGGTTGCTTTCGATTTTGAGCAGAAACTCTAAAATCCTTTTAAGTAGTTGCTAACTTCGCTGCTCTTCCTTCGAGCCATGCCTCCTTTCATTAATAGAAGCGATTTAAGTTATCGCTCCGCCCTTTCCATTGGGCGTGATGGGACTAAAACAGGCAGAAATTTCCCAACTCCACCTGCATAAGAAACTTTTCGGGGAAAAGAGTAACTTCTTGACAGGATCAAGGGCTAATTTCGAAGGAATTGTGAAAAAAAACGACATAAATTTTGAATTGAGATCGTCGACAATTTCAGGTGAGGTCATATTATTGACAGTCTAAGGACTAGGTTTTGATACGAGAGTCTGTTTAATAATGTGAAAACGATTGGGTTTCTAAAAATTTAATGAGACTTCGAGGGTCATCAGAAATTATTCCATCGACTTTAAGGTCAAGAAGTTTTTTCCAAGCTCCCGAATCATTTGCCGTCCAAGGAATAATCTTAGAATTGAGACTGTGGATTTTTTCTATAGTTTTTTTGTTCAAATTCGGCATATCCCATTGGGGCGAAATAATTTCAGCATTCAAAATTTTCGCAGTTCGGGCCAAATCCTCTCCCGGATCCTCGGAGAGTGCGGCAATGGTGATCGATTTATCTAACGCTTTTGCAGCCACAAGAGTTCGGTAATCAAATGATTGCAGCGTAGATCGCCTTAACATTCCAAACTTTTTGACGTTTTCATACCACAGGCGGGCAAACTCTGATGGAGCCACCGGGTGATCATCTCTATCAATATCTCGAAATGATTTTGTCTCAATATTAAACATGACCGGAGTTTTTTTAAATCTCTTTTCTTTTTGATAACCATTTCAAATACTTCATCTAAAGTAGGAATTTTTGTTGCCGAATGAACTTGATTCTTAAAGCGGGGATAATCTTTGGAGCCGCAATCGTATTGTTTTATCTGGTCCAAAGTAAGTTCATGAATAAAAGGAGCTTGTTTGGGATCGACGGGTTTTCCCTCGTGGTCCAGACAGATCAACGCATTAATTCTCGGGTCGTGACTGATAACCAAATGGCCATCTTTAGAGAGGGCGAGATCCATTTCTAGAACATCAACCCCAAGGTCCATGGCATATTCAAAGGCGATAAGGGAATTTTCAGGACGAAGAGCGCGACAACCTCGGTGGCCTTGAACTTCAATGCCAAGGTGCTTTCCAGCGAATACGTCTTGAGTGAAAATAAGAAAAAATAAACCTAAGAAGAAAAACAATGTGAAGTAACTTTTTGCCATATCAGACCCCTTTTGATTAAAAGGTGATACGAAAAAGTCTATAGTCAATCAACCTATTAATTTAAGCGCGATACTAGGAACTTGATTAGCTTGAGCTAGAGTTGAAGTTCCCGCCTGAAGTAAAACATTGTTACGAGAAAGTTCTGCCGTGGCATTGGCCACGTCGGTGTCTCGAATGCGGCTATTGGCAGCACTCATGTTTTCTTCAGATATTCCCAAATTTTGCACGGTAGAAACCAGTCTATTCTGAAGAGCCCCTAAGTTTGCTCTTGTTGAATTTACCTTAGTATGGGCAGCGTCAAGTAGGCTCAACGAAGTTTGTGAACCCTCTTTAGTGCTAAAGTCGATACCGGCTAATTCTAATGCTTCCAGTGTAGCTGAATTTTCACCTGCATGGAATGTGATTCTATCTTCAAATGGATCGTTATGAATTCCAATTTGGAAGTCAAAGTTGGGAGACTGTCCATCGAGAAGTCCCGTTTTACCCCATTTCGTACCCAAAGCAATTCTTTGGATTTCATCTTTGAGCTGTCTTACTTCCACGTTTGTCATGGCCCGCTCTACGTCGCCGACAGTATCAGAAGAAGTTTGAATGCCCAACTCACGAAGCCTCGTAATCATATTTGAAATTTCGTTTAATCCGCCCTCGGCCGTTTGTACCATGGAGATACCATCGTTGGCGTTTCGGTTGGCTTGTCGGGTAGACCTGATTTCGGCTTTTAATTGTTCTGATATGGCCAGGCCGGCGGCGTCGTCACCTGCCTTATTGATCCGACTACCGCTTGCAAGTTTTGCATAGCTGTCGGCAATATTCATCTGTGCGGTGCCCAGACTTCTTTGACCGTTTATAGATGCAATATTGGTTGAAATTCTAAATCCCATGCGCCTAGCCTCCCGTCATACCTAATTCTCCTTCCATGCGTTTTTCCTACAGCGTTTTCGCTGGGGGGCTTCCTAACCCGGGGTGATTAACTACTGAGCTTCTGATTAAAAATCCTTTTAATACTTACTACTAACTGCTTTTTACTGCCTTAGTGGTATACTGCTCTTCCGGTTAATTCCCCTCTTTGGTACAACGCCCGTTCCTGGGGCTTCGATGGGATCTGAACCGAATGTACTTGGAAGATTTATTTATTTATCGTCCATGCACAAATTACTCTTCGGGATGCGAGACGGATTCTTGACGGGCCTTAAGTTTAGATTATTATTTTTTGTGAGTATCTACTAAGCGCTATCTAAGAATTTTCTAGTTTTACGTCCTGTGAAAGCGTCAAAAATTCATTGATTTCCCTAGCTGTCCATTCAGGTTCTTCTTCTTGTAGGTGGTGACCGGCTGCAGAATGTATCTTTATTTTACTTGAAGGCAAACAATGATGAAGTTCAATTCCAAATTTCATAGGAACAAAATTGTCTTTTTGTCCAAGCAAGATCAAAATTTTGCGTGACGTGTTTTTGAGACGTGAAATGAGAGTAGAATCCATGAGCGAATCAAATGAATTTACAAATGCCCGAATACTATCTTCATCTTTCATGTACGGAGACAAGTAGGTGTCAATTGTTTGGTTGGTGATATTCTTTTGGTCGCTATAGAGTTTCTTTAAAATGATTCGTATAAATCTTCGAGTGACAAATGGTCTAAATACGTTGGTCAAAAACTTAATTTTTCTTAGATCAAATCTTACGATTCGTGGATCATGGGCAGAATTAATGAGCACGAGACCAGCTATGCCTTGAGGATTTTGGATAAGCATCTCAGCTGCGATGGCGCCCCCCATGCTATTGCCTACCAAGACACATTTGTTTACTCCATTTGCTTCTAAAAACTTGGTAAGCAATCTTGCCTGTGACGAAAGATCATAGTTGGCATTCTTTGGCTTGTCGGATAAGCCAAATCCCATAATATCGACGGACCAAATTCTAAAACTATTTTCTAGATAGGGAATCAACTTTCGCCAGCAGTAAATGCTGGCGCCGATGCCATGCAAGAGTAATAGGTTCTCACCGCGTCCCTGCTCGGTGTAGTGAAGTCTAACCCCGTCTACGGAGCAATATTTGCTCTTATCGGTGATCAAAAAATTTGCATCCTTGAAAACTTTGCGCCAAAGAAATTTTCTCTTTACAAAATAAATCAGCCAAATTGCAAGGGGCACGAAGACGGCAAAACAAAGAATGGTATTAAAAGTTAGATTCAATCAATTTCCATAGCTCGACAAAAAGCCATCTTACCCGTCATTGCCAGGTCATTAATTTGATTTTTCTTAAGATGCGGGGTTGTCGGAAAACCAAAGGTGCAAGTCTCATTTTCAAAATCAAAATGGGTGCAATCTTCACAAGCAGTTTTATAATTGTACTTGGAATAAAGGTCCAAACTTACCCAGTCTTTAATGATTTCCCCAGCCACTTTTGTTTTTGAAGACATATTGTTCCCATGGTTGACATTAATATTTTTAATTCACATATTTAGATCATGAAAACGAATAAACTCACAGCAAAATGATATTGCTTGAAAAATAATTGCCAAGGAAATTGGTCCTGGAGACCATGTCTTAGTGATAGTCAAGTCCGGTCAGATCCAGTGCACGAAGGCTTAAGATGGCAACCGAGCAAGTCTAATTTCTGAAGACCTTTCGTCTCATGTCAAATAATTGAGGTTTTTCTTTTTGATTAAATTAGTTAAAATTTAGCCATCATGATCAATCGAAATTTTGTTTTTCTATTAGGATTTCTTACTCTCTTCGTGGGCTGCGGAAAAAATGAAACCGTTGTTACATCAATTCCTCAATCAGGTGTCATAAGCGACCCCGTCGATCTTCAAAACAGCGGAGGCAACTGCGAACTCAACGCAGCCCAAGTTCAACTTACAGGAGAAGTTATTTCATTTACCGGTGTGGCTGAACCGGGTTCGGGTTTTTCATTTAATATTGGGTACAATGGTTTTGGAAATGACTTCAACAGAACCCCCATTTCTGGTGGAGTTAATGTTAAAATTTCCACAGCCAAAATGGATTTTCAAATGTCAGCAGCAGATGGAATGACAGGAACAACGCAATTGGCCACTGCTTCTGTTGCTGCCAAACAAACAATAACAGATATCCAAGGCACTATTAATTTTGGCCAACTTATTGCTAACCCTTCTTATTACAGCTCGACAGACTTAGCCAAGGTATCGTTGAAGGCGCTCAACTTAGCACTGGCTGATTTAAAAAAAGAGTTAGATGGCCGCGATTGGAAAATAAATTGGAGTGGGAGAGTATTAAAGGAAATCCCAGAAACGGGAGTTCTTATCAATGTCGGAAGCAAAGCAGGAGCAATGCTCGGAGATACTTTTGAAATCTATAATCTGCAACACTATTGGGCGGGACAACCTTGCGTGAGTCAGTATCTCGGTGCATTTCATTCCCCCTCAGATCCGGTCGCGGTAATTCAAATTACGCAGGTGAATGAGGTGCAGAGTCTTGGAAAGTTGATTTCTAGAGTGTCTTCTCCATTCATAGGCGAGGGTGCCGATGTAAAAATAAAGCAATTGGCTAATCCGCCAAAAGGTACTTCGCGTTATATAAAAAAGCGGGCCATCATAGGCCTTATAAAAGCGAGCAGTTTTCAAGTCCCTGGCGGTTCGACATTTGATTTGCAAAAAGCACTTAACTCACAAGTTGCTGCTGCCATCGACAGTCTTGGAGCGTTTGTTTTTGACATTAGGAATTAAAGCACGCGTGAATTAATTTACATTTGAACTTCTATTGACCACAAAATATTTTCTATACATAATTGGAAAATGCGAAATTTACGAGCAACCCTGATTGTCCTGCTAATGATCATTTCAATTCTACCTTACGAGTGTTTGGCAGAACGTTATTTTTATCGTCGAGATGTGCCTCGCCAAAGAGTGTCTTTAGGCCTCACCCACCTCTTACCAAGCGCTTTCATCATCCCCGGCGGCCAATTTGTGTTAGGAACAACAATGGGTTTGGGATTGGGAAATGTAATGGATGTTTCAACGAACCTTTATTTAGATTTTTCTCAAGTTTTTAATTTTTCAGCAAAAGCATCAGTATTTCAATCTGATCTTATTGCGGCTGCCATTTTTGGTTCCTACGCCAGTCAATCTATAAAAGTTCAAGTTGCCGATCCCACTTTGGCATCTGGAATTGGGAATCGCGAAGTCAGTTCGACAGCATTTGGTCCAGGTGCCATGGTTTCATATCGAATGATGTCACCTCTACTCACGGGGCATTCTGGGATTCAATTTATGTTACGGAGTCCTGATCTACCGAAATCTCAAGTAAAACCCAGGACCGGATTGATTCAAGGCCACTCCCTTCATCAAGAGTTTACTTACGGCGTGACGCCAACGGTCGCCATATCGGCAGGCGGGTCTTACGATTTGACCTACGATATCTGGGGGGTTGGTCCGTCGGTTCATATTGGAGGATTTCAATTGGGAGCCCACTTTTTCCTCAATGTTTCTGAAGGCTCAGTCCTGCCCATTCTAGGGGGCAGTTACACATCTCAATTTTAGTAGCGCAAAGCGTTGACGTTTTAAATCAATTTATATAAAACTAATTTGATGGATTTTGATTTTAGTCCCTTCATGCAAGAAGCCCTCCGTTTGGCAGCTAAAGCTCGAGGCCATACGGCTCCTAATCCAATGGTGGGCGCAATTCTTTTATCAGAAAATAATGAAGTTTTAGGAAGAGGTTTTCATCACCGGGCCGGCGAACCTCATGCCGAAGTGATGGCCATAAGAGATGCGCTAGAAAATGGCTCTGAAATCAGCGGCACCACCCTTGTTGTCACGTTAGAACCTTGCAATCACCAGGGTCGAACGCCTCCTTGTACTGACCTCATCATTTCAAAGAGAATCAAAAAAGTTATCGTCGGAGCGAAGGACCCCTATAAATTAATGCAAGGCAAAAGTCTCGAAATTCTTAAAAAAAATAATATTGAAGTTGTGAGTGGTGTTTTGCCCGAAGAGTGCGAAAAGTTGGTTCGAGGGTTTAGAACCGTTCTTCAAGAAAGTCGGCCATTTGTGACCATCAAATGCGCCACAAGTTTAGATGGAAAAATCGCAACAATAACCGGTGAATCTAAATGGATTACTGACGAACCTGCTCGCTTAATGGCCCATGAGGAGCGAAATCAGCATGACGCCATATTAGTGGGCGTAGGTACCGTACTTGCCGATGACCCTCAACTCAATATTAGATTGGCAAGTAAATCGAAGCCTTTGAAAAAGATCATATTAGATTCAAGGTTAGTTACACCAAGCACGGCGCGTCTTTTCAAGTCCGAAGGGACTGTGACCATATATTGTGATCCAGACTATTCCAGTGAACGAAAAAAGGAGTTGGAATCTGTTGGTGCGATCATTATTCCTATCGCTTCGAGCAAAAAATTTTCCCAACCCGGTTTTTTAGATTTGCAAACTGTTTTAGAAGACCTTGCTAAACGAGGCATCCAAGAACTTCTTGTTGAAGGTGGAGCACGGGTTTTGGGAGCCTTTGTTAGAGAAAAACTTTTTGATCGCGTGGTCTACTTTGTAGCTCCTAAAATTTTAGGTTCTTCAAGCCAAGATGTATTTGAAGGAGTTCAAATTGAGCACCTTAGCGAGAGCATAAAAATTGAAAATCTGTCTGCAAGGCTTGTAGGCAAAGACATTCTCATAGAGGGGATTCGATCATGTTCACCGGACTCATAACTGACCGATCTCAAGTCATTAAACGTGAACCCGGTGAGACGGGTTTTACTATCTATCTTCAAACACCTGTGTTTTGGAAAGACCTAAAACTTGGAGAGAGTATTGCCATAAACGGTGTTTGTCTTTCTTTGACCAAGTTTAATTCAGAAGAAATGTGTTTTTTTGTGGGCCATGAAACCTTAAAGAAAACAAATTTTGCAGGATTAGCTGATGGGACCACCGTCAACTTAGAACGAAGTTTGGCTCTAGGAGACAGGCTCGGGGGACATTTTGTTTTAGGTCATGTGGATGGCATTGCGTTGGTCACAGACATTGAGAAACGTGGCGAGGGCCTTTGGGTATCCCTAAGGATTCCAAGAAATCTCCTGCATTGGATAGTCTCAAAAGGAAGTATCGCCATTAACGGAGTTAGTTTAACGGTCAACGAGCTGGATCGTTCGGCAGGAACACTTGAAGTCTTTTTGATTCCCGAAACATTAAAAACGACTAATTTGGCAGAATTAAAAAAAGAAAGTGTAATCAATGTGGAGTGCGACCATCTTGTAAAAATTGTGAGCCAACAAATTATTAACGAAAGTGAACACGCTGATTTATGAATACAATCTTAGAGCTAATCGAAGATATACGTCTCGGCAAACCTGTTGTTCTTGTCGACGATGAAGATCGAGAAAATGAAGGTGATCTTGTTGTCGCCGCCGATGCCATTACCCCCGACTTAGTAAACTTTATGGCCAAAGAGTGTCGTGGCCTCATTTGTTTGAGCTTAATGCCCGCGCAAGCAGATCGCCTTCGGTTACCCCTCATGGTTACTGAAAATGTAAATGGATCTCCCTACAGAACGGCTTTCACAATTAGTATTGAGGCTGCAAAAGGAGTTACTACGGGCATTTCTGCTCAAGACCGGGCTAAAACAATTTTAGTTGCATCCAACCCTTGTGCTTTGCCCAGCGATGTAGTTATGCCAGGCCACATTTTTCCGTTGAGAGCCCAAGAGGGTGGAGTCTTGAAACGAGCCGGGCATTCTGAGGGAAGCGTAGATTTGGCTGGATTTGCCGGTAGGAATCCGGCTGGTGTCATTTGTGAAATTCTAAATGAAGATGGCACCATGGCTCGAGTCCCCGATCTTGAAAAGTTTTGCCTAAAACAATCGTTAAAGATGGGCACTATCGCCGATCTTATCCGGTTTAGAATTCAAAATGAATCTTTTGTAGAAGAAGTTGCTCAAAGTATACTTCCTTTAAAATTAGGCGATGGCTTTAAAATCAGAGTATTTAAAAATAAATTGGATCAGAGCGAACATTTGGTCATACAAATGGGCGAAATCAAAGAAGGTCAACCGGTGTTGGTCCGAGTTCACAGTGAATGTATGACGGGCGATATTTTTGGTAGCCTAAGGTGTGATTGTGGAGAACAGCTTCAAGCTGCGCTGAGCCTCATCGAAAAAGAAGGCGCTGGAGTTGTATTGTATTTGCGACAAGAAGGTCGGGGGATTGGTCTGGTCAATAAAATCAAAGCCTATTCTCTCCAGGATAAAGGAATGGACACGGTGGATGCCAATACTCATCTTGGGTTTAAGCCCGACGAACGAGATTACGGCATAGGCGCTCAAATTTTGAGGTCCATTGGAGCCCACCAACTGCGTCTTATGACAAATAATCCAGCAAAACGAGCCGGTTTGGGGGGGTATGGATTGTCCATTGTCCAACGAGTTCCACTCCATATTCCTCATCATTCTAAAAATGAAAAGTACCTAAAAACCAAAGTGTCACGAATGGGTCATCTTCTTGACCATGAGACATCATTGTGAAAATTGGCATTGTGACAGCGCGCTTTAACAGCGAAGTCACAGCGCTTTTAGAGAACGGGGCCCGCGAAGTATTAGAGGGGGCGGGATTTAAGAAAAAAGACCTCATTTTTGTGAAAGTACCCGGCGCCTTTGAAATACCATTGGCCGCCCAAGTCCTTTTTAAAAAGAAGAAAGTTGATGGAGTTGTTGCTTTAGGCGCTATTATTCGGGGAGATACCACTCATTACGATTACGTCTGTAGCGCGGTTGAGAGAGGTTGCTCAAAACTTGCCCTAGAATTCAATAGACCCGTCGGGTTTGGCGTACTAACCACTGAAAATGAGGAACAGGCATTAGAGCGAGCGGGCGGGGTCCATGGCAATAAGGGAGCAGACGCCGCATCGGTGGTGTTAGAAATGTGTAACCTTCTGAAAATATTGCAAAAATAAAACCCAACTCTTGACCCATAATAGCATTTCAAGTTATAAGAATAGTTTTCTAGGAGGCTCTAAGTGACGTCTAAAACAAAGGATAAATCTAAAACTTCCAGGGCGAAGAAACCAAAAGAGAGCAAACCCCAAATTGAAGTAGCTGTTTTGGAATCGGAACAACCTCAAGCTCGAATTCGGGTAAAACAAGAAGATTTTATTCGCCGACTGGCTGAAAAGCTTACCCATTTTGACGCCAACATGATCCTTGAAGCTGCCATGCTCTCTGCAGGTGTAGGTCGCCAAGAAGGATTCTTCAAAAAAGATGAAGCCAAAGAAATTTGCCTGGCTCTTATTAAACGTGGCGGACCAGCTTATGCTGTGGGTGCCGGAATCTACCGCGAAGTCGTAGGCTAATACATGTGGAAGCTCCCCGGGAGAGCGACTAAGCCGGGCTCTTCCGTTTCTGAGAGCATTTCACAAGACGAAGCTAAAAAAAGAAGACGCGAACGTGGGGCCATTTTTTTTCTAAGCCTTTCGTTTTGTTTTTTAACTTATATTGAGATTCACCTTTCTAACATCAGCCAAAAACTGCCCTTTGTTAACAGCATCTTTTTCTTCGGATTAGTTAATTTCAATGTGGCCCTACTCCTATTTTTAGCGTTCCTCATATTTAGGAATGCCGTAAAAATATTTAGCGAGCGTCGCGGAGGAATTCTCGGCAGTCGGTTAAAAACAAAACTTGTTATGGCCTTTGTGTCGTTTGCACTGGTACCGACCGTACTCTTGTTTTTAGTATCGGTATTTTACATCAATTCAAGTTTTGATAAATGGTTTAGTCTCAAGATTGGGAGTGTCTTGCAAGATTCCCTTGAAGTGACAAATGCTTACTATTCGGCCATGAAACGAAAAAATTATCATTTCGCAAATCGCATTTCAGAAAAATTATCCAAATCAAAACTCAAAAATCGTTCGAGTCTTTTACCTCAACTTCAAAAAGAATTTAGTTTAGATGCCGTTGAATATTATCCGACACTCTTTGCAAAAAGAGCAGTGGTTCTAAGCCAAGACAGTCAGCTTCAAAGTATTCCTGCAGCGACCTTGGAGTTTTTGCAAAAAGGAATTTCCCAAGGTATAGAAGCCAGTACGATTCACCAGTATTTCAATGGCAATCTAATTCGCTGTATTGTCCCGGTAAAATTGAAGAATAAAACTACTTCAGGTGCCGTGGTTGTGAGTAGCTATGTGCCCTTGAGTTTGGTTTCGAAAATGGATGGAATCGCTTCTGCATTTGAAGACTACCGAGATGTCAATCCACTAAAGTACCCCATTAAATCCATCTACATGATTATATTAGTATTGGTAACACTTCTCATTATCTTTGGCGCTTCTTGGTTTGGATTTCATTTAGCTCGGCAACTATCAACTCCTTTGGAGCTTTTGGGAAAAGCAACTGACGCCATCGTCCAAGGTAAATACCAAAAAGTTGATGTGAGTGCTGGTTCTGAAGAGATTTTTCAATTGGTTGAAAGTTTTAACAAAATGACGGCAGATCTCAGTTCTTCCCAAAAAGCTCTGAGAGCCCATAGCCGTTATATTGAGGTCGTCCTCTCTAATATTTCGGCGGGGGTCATCTCAGCTGATCAAACAGGGCACATCACTACTATTAATAAGTATGCCTCCCAATTACTTGAAATTGACCCTCAGAAAATTTTGGACCGACATTACCGAGATGTGCTTGGTTCAGAACACGAATTGATTTTAGAAGATCTATTACAGAAAATGACAAAGCACAATGCCCACTCCATACAAAAAGAAGTTCACGTCAGCATTAAAGGTGAAAACCTGGTCCTGCAAGCAACTTTGTCTCCCTTAAATGATGAGAAAGGGGAGGATTTGGGTTATGTTTTAGTATTTGACGATCTTACTAAGCTTATTTACGCCCAACGAGCGGCGGCTTGGCGAGAAGTGGCAAGGCGCATAGCCCACGAAATCAAAAATCCCCTGACTCCTATAAAGCTTTCTGCTGAACGTCTTCAGAAGAGATTTAATGAAATAGTTGATGACCCTGCTTTTGAGCAATGTACCCAAACTATTATTCAGCAGGTTGATGAGCTCAAAGAACTTGTAAATGAATTCAGTTCCTTCGCCCGTTTGCCCCAAGCCCATCTCACGCCCAACGATTTGAATCAAATTGTTGAAGAGTCGTTGGTCCTTTATAAAGAGGGCCATAAGAATATTACATTCAATCTGACGTTGGATTTCCATTTGCCAAATTTTGACTTGGACAGGGATCAAATGAAAAGGGTGCTCATTAATCTTTTAGAAAATGCTGTGGCCGCAGTGAACTCGATCAGCACATTCGCAATTGTTGCAATTTCGACACAGTATGATAGTGTTTTGCGCATAGCTAGAATTACAGTGGCCGACAATGGTCCTGGCATATCATCTGAAATCAGGGACCGAATTTTTGAGCCCTATTTCAGTACAAAAGAGAATGGAACCGGGTTGGGATTGGCGATTGTTAAAAGAATAATCGATGACCACAACGGTTTTATTAGGGTATTTAAAAACGCACCTGCAGGGTCAAAATTTGTGGTGGAATTACCAGTGACCACAAGGGTTACTGCGGGACAGACTCGAGAAAAGAAAGCATTTATAGAGTCTGAAATAGAGGAACTCCAGACCCATGAAACAACAACCTAAGATCCTCGTTGTCGATGATGAATCAAGTATTCGGCAAACACTTTCTAGTATTTTAGAAGATGAAGGCTTTGATGTTTTTGGAGCCAGCGACGGTGCCCAAGCCCTTGCCCTCATGGCTAAGGAACTACCCGACGCAGTCCTTCTTGATATCTGGATGCCCGGCCAAGACGGTCTAGAAGTACTTAGGGAAGCAAAAAAAAGACATCCTGGCCTTCAATTCATAGTTATGTCCGGCCATGGCACTATCGAAACGGCTGTAAAAGCAACAAAACTTGGGGCTTTTGATTTTATTGAAAAACCACTGAGTATCGAAAAGGTTGTCATTGTAGTTAATAACCTATTAAACGTTTCCCGACTTCAAGCAGACAACGCACAACTTCTTAATCGCGTAAAAAAAGACATTACCTTAATTGGGGACAGCGAGCCCATGCAGGCTCTCAGAGCCATGATTGCCAAAGTTGCGCCCACCAATAGTTGGGTTCTCATAAACGGCGAAAATGGCACAGGTAAGGAGTTAGTAGCCCAAAACATTCACTTCCAAAGTGTACGGGCGGCCCGAGCCTTCGTCGAAGTGAATTGCGCTGCCATTCCTGAAGATTTAATTGAAAGCGAACTCTTTGGTCACGAGAAGGGTGCATTCACGGGAGCGACTCAACAAAAGAAAGGTCGATTCGATCTGGCCCACGGCGGCACTATGTTTTTAGATGAAATTGGAGACATGAGCCTTAAGACTCAGGCAAAAATTCTTCGTATTTTGCAAGAGCAGCGTTTTGAAAGAGTTGGTGGAACAACGACCATTGTGACTGATGTTAGGGTTGTTGCCGCGACAAATAAAAATTTAGAGATCGAAATCAAAACTGGGCGGTTTCGAGAAGATTTGTATTATCGTCTCAATGTGATTCCATTTAAAATTCCAGCTCTGCGAGAACGGACAAGTGACATTCCGCACTTAGCACAAAAATTCTTAGAGAGCTTTGCTCGAGAAAGTGGATCTCGTAAAAAAACCTTTTCGCTTGCGGCATTAAACAAGTTGAGTACTCGCGAGTGGCCCGGGAATGTGAGAGAGCTTCGTAATTTTGTTGAACGTGTGTTCATTCTAACCCCCGGTGATTTTATCGATGTTGGAGATTTTAAACAGGTGGGCCTCAACTTTACCGAGGCCATTGAGAATTTTGAAAATGATAAGCAAATAAACACATTAAGAGAAGCTCGGGCCGAATTTGAAAAAGATTTTATTTTGAAAAAACTAGAAGAGAATCAAGGCAATATCAGTAAGACCGCCGAAGTTATTGGTCTTGAGAGGTCCCACCTCCATCGAAAAATAAAATCATACGGTATCGAGGTCTAATGCGACTCTCCAAATATTTCCTTCACACGCTCAAAGAATCCCCCAGCGACGCCGAAATTGAGAGTCATCGGCTTCTTATACGAGCAGGTTATATTAAAAAGCTTGCCCCAGGCATTTATTCCCTTTTGCCCTTGGGTCTTCGTTCCGTAAGAAAGTTTGAAGCCATTGTGCGTGAAGAGATGAATCGGTCTGAAGCCATTGAGATTCTCATGCCCGTGGTTCAACCCGAAGAGCTCTGGCGCGAATCGGGCCGGTGGGATCTTATGGGTAAGGGCCTCATGAAAATGAAAGACAGAAACGAGCATGGCTTTTGTCTTGGCGCGACCCACGAAGAAGTTGTGACCGATATTGCTCGTCGTGAAATTAAGAGTTACCGTGACCTACCAGTTAATTTATATCAAATACAAACAAAGTATCGTGACGAAGTGAGACCGCGATTTGGGCTCATGCGTGGAAAAGAATTTATAATGAAAGATGCTTACAGTTTTGACGTAAGCCGCGAAGCCGCTTTGAAAAGTTATCAAATAATGTTTGATACCTATAACCGCATTTTTAGTCGCTGTGGTTTAGAGTTTAGAACCGTTCGAGCTGATTCGGGTGCCATTGGTGGCAGTCATACTCATGAATTTCAAGTCCTGGCTCAAAGCGGTGAAGATCAAATCTTGGCTTGTACCAAATGTAACTACGCTTCTAATGTTGAAATAACTCCGGCTATTGATAAAAGTGTCCAGTCTAATCCCAGTGGAAATAAAATAGAGAAGTTTCCAACATCGGGTCTAAAAACAATTGATGATCTTGCGATATCTTTAAAAGTACCAGCCCATAACTTGGCAAAAACTCTCTTCTACAAGATCGACAAAGACAAATTTGTTTGTGTTCTCTTGCGAGGGGATGAAGAGCTTAATGAAGTGAAGCTTAAAAACTTTTTAAATACTGGTGTCGTTCCTGAAATGGCTTCAGAAGCCGAAGTATTTTCTGTCAGCGGAGCCCATCCGGGCAGTTGCGGGCCTGTTGGCTTAAAAATAAACGTGATTTGTGAAAATGGACTAAAATCATTGAGCGATTGGGTCGTAGGTGCCAACTCCGACGGATTTCATTTTAAAAATGTTAATCCAGAAGTTGATTTCAAACCAACTCATTGGGCGGATCTTCGAAAAGCCCGTGAAGGCGACCCGTGTCCTGATTGTAGTGGTCCATTAAAAAGCTATAGAGGCATTGAAGTGGGCCATGTGTTTTATCTGGGCGATAAATATAGCAAGGCCTTGGGCTCTAACTTTTTAGATGAAAACGGTAAATCAGCACCCTGCGAAATGGGTTGTTATGGAATAGGAATTGGTCGAACAGTGCAAGCCGCTATCGAACAAAGCCACGACAAAGACGGTATTATTTGGCCCTTGGCTCTGGCCCCTTATCAAGTATTGATATGTCTTCTTGATGTGGATGATCCAGCCACGAGGGAAGTTTCAGATAAAATATATAAAGACCTTTCTCATTTAGGTGTAGAGGTCCTCCTTGACGATCGCAATGAGCGCCCCGGTGGAAAATTTAAAGATGCCGATCTCATTGGGATTCCGATGCGAATAAATATTGGCAAGAGAAATTTGAGTGAAAGCGGGCAAATTGAACTTGTTGAAAGAAAGACAAAAAAGATTTCAAAGATTCAGGCCACGAGTGCCGTGTCCGAAGTTATAACTTGGCTTAATGGTCAAGGTTTCAAACCTTGGCCACCGCAAGTTCAATGAAAAATAACCCCATCATCGTTGCTCTTGATACCGACGACGTTAAATGGGCCCAAAAGCTCTCTCACCAACTGGCAGATCATGTTGGTGGATTCAAGATTGGTCCTCGCTTTACGCTTCGAGCCGATAAGTCATTTATTAAAGATTTATCACAATTGGGAATTCTTTTTTTTGACCATAAATTTTTTGATATTCCATCGACGACTTTAGCATCGGTGAATGTTGCTTTTGAGCTAGGTGCCCAATGGGTTAGTGTACACGCACTCAACGGACGCGATTGCCTCGCCGAGTTATCATTGTTAGAATCTCAAATAAAAAAGAACAATGACGGCTTTCGCATATTAGCCGTCACGGTATTGACAAGTTTTAATAGAAACGATCTTCCCCCAGTTTGGAAGGATGAATCTATTGAAGAGAGTGTGCAAAGTCTTACATCTCTTGCATTTTCTAGTGGAATAAAAACTATTGTTTGCTCCCCAGAAGAAATCAAAACCATAAAATCTAAGTATCCGGAGAGTTTCCTAGTAGTTCCTGGCATTAGAACCGTCGAATCCAACAATGCCGATCAAAAACGGGTGGCTACACCCCTTAAGGCATTACAAGATGGCGCCTCCGCTTTAGTCATTGGGAGGCCCATCTTCGAAAACTCAAATCCAGCAGAAGCCGCAAAAAAGATTTATGATTCATTGAAAGATTTCACAGGGAAAGATTTCACGGGATGACAAGAGTAATACCGGGGATTCATTCTGTTAGAGAAGTTTTACGAATGAGGCCTGACAAAATATCAGAACTTTGGATCAGGGAAGGAACTCTTCACGATGATTTAAATGAATTTCATGAAAAGGCCCGCCAAGCTCATTTGAAAGTAAATCGAGTTTCTCAAAAACGTTTGGACCAGGAGGTAGAATCTCATCAAGGTGTCATCGCCTTTGTTTCTGAAAGCCCAAAATGGCCCAGTACTTCTGTTTTAAAAAATGAGAAAAAAAGTCTGATTTTTGCCCTAGATTGTTTAGAAGATCCCCACAATGTAGGCAGTCTGATGCGATCGGGTTGGGGATTAGGCATCCATGGCGTACTCCTGACAAAAGATCGCTCAGCGGGTATCTCTGCTGCTGCACACAAAGTAGCGAGTGGGGCATTTGAACACATTCCCGTCCTAGAAACGCCCAATCTCCATGCTGAATTGAAAACACTAAAAGAGATTGGATATTGGGTCTACGGCATGGCCGCCGATGCAATACAGTTTTTGGCTCAAACGAAATGGCCAAGCCACGTGGTACTTGTCGTAGGTGCCGAGGCAACGGGTCTCCGTAAATCCACTCTGTCTGCGTGCGACGCTCTTGTGAAAATTCCTCAAATGCCACAGTCCCACTCGTATAATGCCGCCATTGCTGGCGCAGTGGGAGCGTACGAAGTAATGCGTCTAGCTGAATTCAAATCGACACAAAGGTCCTAGTTCTTGACCAAAATCATGACTTTCGTCGGTCATCTCTCATATGTTTTTGAATTTCCCATTGTACTTGTTTGAAAAATTATTAGACTTATATATGTGCATAGCTTCTTGCGTGTAGTTCTCATCTTAGTTTTTGCACTTTGTGCCGTTCCTGCATCTGCAGATTTTACGCCTATTAGTTTGGCCTTTGCGCCCCATGCTCAATTTCCTCGAGAAGATTTTACTGTTACAGGGTTGCGCTTGAGTTTGCTCTATGGTCAACACCGCAGAATGTATGGTCTGGACCTAGGCCTTGTGGGAAACGTCACCGATAGTGATTTTGTGGGGCTTGCCATTGCCGGGGGTTTTAACCGCACCACGGGCCCTGCCAAAGCTATTGGTTTGCAAGCTGCTGGCATTGCAAACGTCAATCATGGCCGATTCAGCGCTTTTGGAGCCCAGGCTGCCCTCGTCAATTACAATCTGGTTGAAGCTTTTGTTGCTGGGGTACAAGTTGGAGGTCTAGCCAACCTTGCCAACAAGACAACGATCTACGGCGCCCAACTGGGAGTTTACAATGATGGTTGTTCCATTTACGGGTTTCAATTGGGCGTTGTAAACAGGGCTAACTCTCTTAATGGAGTTAGAATTGGCTCGATGTCTACTAGCATATTTGGTGTTCAGGCAGGCCTTGTAAACGTCACTTCGTCTGAGTCATCTATATTAGGATTTCAGTTAGGTGCCGTAAATCTTAGCGGCCACTCAAACATTAACGGAATTCAAGCAGGCTTTTTTAATAAAGCTGACACCGTCACAGGCCTCCAAATTGGGTTCATTAATATTTCCCAAGCTCTCCATGGCCTTCAGATTGGATTCCTAAATTTCAGTCGAAGCACTTTTTTCTCAGTTTCCCCTTTCCTCAATATCGGTTTCTAGGAAATTCATAAAAAGTGCTTGAAGCCAAGACTTTTTCACTCTCATGAAGCCGCCCAAACTGAAAAAGTCCACACCTTATGATTTTGTTTTAGAAGCGTTATATACCTTGCATCCAAGGACTAATCCCATGTTTGGTTGTACGGCCGTCTACGTAGGCGAAAAAATCGTTTTCGTTTTAAGAGAAAAAGAAGATCATACCCAAGACAATGGCGTTTGGATCGCGACGACACGGGAGCATCATGAATCTCTAAAGAAAGACTTTCCTACTATGAGATCCATAGGAGTGCTCGGGCCACCGCCAACTGGTTGGCAGATCCTTCCCGCTGATAATTCGAATTTCGAAGTGGACGTGGTCAAGGCTTGCGAGCTGGTTTTGAGAAAAGACTCTAGAATTGGAAAGGTGCCGGCACGAAAAAAGCTCAAAAGCATAGATCTGGCACGAAATCAAAAAATTACAAAAAAGAAAAAAGTACAAATTACAAGTAGTTAAGGCAGAAATTTGTAATGGTCCGAAGACGCCTTTAGGCTTCCACAATTCAGTTTGATCGATTAATTCTGTTACTTTCTTTCCAAATGTGTGACGGATTCGGGCCTTTTTTAATGAGAGGAATCGCCCTTACCTAATTATTCATAAAATTCAAGGAAAAAAGCTTTGACTGGGGCAAGTATTTAAAATAAAACCGCAATTCAGTGTTCGTCATTCATTTAAGAGCTTGGTGTATCTGATTGGTAAGAATCTTGCTTGTTCGCTTGTTTGCGAAGGTTCCTGCTTTGTCATTTCGCCACGAGAATTTGAATTTCGAACATTAAGCTGGCGTAGCTCAGCTGGTAGAGCAGCTGATTTGTAATCAGCAGGTCGCGGGTTCGAGTCCCATCGCCAGCTCCAAGCCAAAAGTTTTGAGAGTGGCGAAAGAGGTGAGGTTCCCGAGCGGTCAAAGGGACCAGACTGTAAATCTGGCGGCTCTGCCTTCGAAGGTTCGAATCCTTCCCTCACCACCAGAGTTGATGTGAGGATTTATCTTAAATGCCAAGGAGAAAAGGCATTTTGTTTTGAGGTGAATTGGCGGGAGTAGCTCAGTTGGCTAGAGCATCAGCCTTCCAAGCTGAGGGTCGCGGGTTCGAGCCCCGTTTCCCGCTCCAATTTTTGATGGTCGCTGAGTTAAACTTACTTAGCGCCCAAGTAGCTCAGTGGTAGAGCACTTCCTTGGTAAGGAAGAGGTCATGGGTTCAATCCCCATCTTGGGCTCCATAAAGTAGATTGAATTAGGTTTGTTGGGTTTTAGAAATATTTTTTACAATAATGGCCGGTGTTCTGAAGGAGGACGCAAGCAATGTCAAAAGAGAAATTTGAGCGTAAGAAACCCCACTGTAATATTGGAACGATTGGTCACGTTGACCATGGTAAGACGACTTTAACAGCGGCCATTACAAAGGTATTGGCGGAGACGGGTGGAGCAAAGTTTTTAGCGTACGATCAAATTGATAAAGCCCCTGAAGAAAGAGAGCGTGGGATCACTATTGCAACGGCCCACGTAGAATATGAGACGCCTAATCGGCATTATGCTCACGTAGATTGTCCCGGACATGCCGACTACGTAAAGAACATGATTACTGGAGCAGCGCAAATGGACGGAGCAATTTTAGTTGTGTCCGCAGCGGATGGTCCTATGCCTCAGACGAGAGAACATATTTTGCTTGCACGTCAAGTAGGGGTTCCAGCTTTGGTGGTGTTTATGAACAAAGCTGACATGGTAGATGATAAAGAGCTTTTAGATTTAGTTGAGTTAGAAGTAAGAGAGCTCTTAAGTAAGTATGAATTTCCGGGGGATACAATTCCAATAGTTAAGGGATCAGCGCTGAAAGCGTTAGAAGGTGACAAGGGAGATCTTGGAGCTGGTGCGATAAATAAGTTAATGGAAGCAGTAGATAAGAGTATACCTCAGCCCGTAAGACAAAAAGACAAGCCATTTTTAATGCCTGTTGAGGACGTGTTTTCGATCTCTGGTCGAGGGACCGTTGTGACGGGAAGAGTTGAAAGAGGAGTAATTAAGATCAACGAAGAGGTAGAGATCGTAGGGCTACGTCCGACGGTAAAGACGGTTGTTACTGGAGTTGAGATGTTTAGAAAGCTCCTTGATTACGGGGAAGCAGGAGACAACATTGGAGCGTTATTAAGGGGAACAAAGAAAGAAGAAGTTGAGAGGGGCCAAGTATTAGCGGCACCCGGATCGATAACTCCCCATAAGAAGTTTAAAGCTGAGGCGTATATATTGACCAAAGAAGAGGGGGGCCGTCATACGCCATTTTTTAATGGTTATCGTCCGCAGTTTTACTTTAGGACCACCGACGTGACGGGAGTGTGTACGTTAAAAGAAGGAACAGAGATGGTCATGCCAGGAGACAGGGTGTCTGTGGTAGTAGAGTTGATTACCCCGATTGCGATGGAAAAGGAATTACGATTTGCCATTCGAGAGGGTGGTAAGACGGTCGGTGCAGGTGTTGTTGCCGAAATTATTGAGTAAGAAGTTACTAGGCGTAGGGAGTTAGAAAATGCGAGTTTTATTAATATTGGGATGCGAAGAGTGCAAAAATAGGAATTATTCAACAGATAAGAATAAAACCAAGACTCCCGACCGTTTGAGCAAGAAAAAGTTTTGCCCGAACTGTCGCAAACACACAGTTCATAAGGAAACTAAATAGGTGAATGGCCTTTGCTTTATGATTTATTCGGAGGCCGGTAGCTCCAACGGTAGAGCAACGGACTCCAAATCCGTGGGTTGTGGGTTCGAATCCCTCCCGGCCTGCCATTCTAAAAGTGAAATGGTGAAACGAAATGATTGAAGATAATAAGAAAATAATCACAGTAAGTTTCGTGTTGCTAGGCGCACTCCTCGTTTTGACAGTACATCTCCTGCTAGGTTTGTTGGCGGGTAATTTTGGATGGGCGTCCAGAATTGAAAGCAACGATCTTCTATCAACAGGAATTCCTGTTGGCCTCGGGTTTATAGTATTCATGGCACTTCAATTTAACAGAGTGACTGTCGATTTTACTGATGGTGTTGTAAACGAATTGAAAAAGGTCGTCTGGCCCTCAAGAAAAGACACGGGGCTTATGACTGTGGTTGTTGTGATCACGCTCATCATCTCTGGAATAGTGGTTGGACTCTACGATGCCGTTTGGGCATATGTGATTAATTTTATCGTGAAGTACGGAGTTTGATTTTGGACAAAAATTGGTACGTCGTACATACATATTCGGGCTTTGAGAATCGCGCCAAACAAGCGTTAGAAGAGCGAATCAAGTCGTTGAAGAAAGAAGATTTTTTTGGCGAGATTCTGGTTCCTGCTGAAAACGTTGTTGAGTTGGTTAAAGGCCAGAAGCGAACCACTTCTCGGAAGTTTTTTCCAGGCTATATTTTAGTTAAAATGTTTCTCAACGAAGAGACTTGGCACATCGTTAAAGATACACCCAAAATCACAGGGTTCGTGGGGGGCACGACGAAGCCTCCGACCGTGACTGAAGAAGAAGTCAACCGCATCACAAATCAAATGTCATTGGGTGCGGCTAAACCCAAACCTAAAGTAAATTTTAAAGAAGGTGAAAGTATACGGGTTGTCGATGGTCCGTTTAGTAATTTCAATGGAATCGTCGAAGAAGTGAAGCCCGAAAAAGGCAAAGTGAAAGTCTTGGTCAGCATTTTTGGTCGGGCTACCCCGGTTGAACTTGATTTTGTTCAGGTTGAAAAGAATTAAGAGGAGTTTATGGCAAAAAAAGTAACGGGTCTTATTAAGTTACAAATTCCAGCGGGCAAGGCAAATCCAGCTCCTCCAGTCGGTCCCGCTCTTGGGCAGCACGGCGTTAATATAATGGAGTTTTGTAAGCAATTTAACGCACGTACTCAAGGGCAAAGCGATACAATTATTCCGGTTATCATTACTGTATTTCAGGATCGTTCTTTCACATTTATTACAAAGACACCTCCTGTAAGTATCTTGTTGAAAAAAGCAGCAAAACTCGAAAGTGGTTCTAAAGAACCCAATAAAAATAAAGTGGGAAAAGTTTCAAAAGAACAAATTCGTCAAATCGCTGAAACCAAAATAAAAGACCTCAATTGTACAGATATTGAGGCAGCTATTAGTCAAGTTGAAGGCACAGCCAAGTCCATGGGCCTTGAGATCGGCAAGTAAGAGAGGTTTTTATGTCGTCTGGAAAGAAATACCGCGCAGCACGCGAGAAAATTGATCGGGAAAAGAGATACCCTTTAGAGGAGTGTCTGAAGCTCGTCATGGAATCAAGCTTCGCCAAATTTGATGAGTCCATCGATGTGGCGTTTAAACTCGGTGTTGATCCAAAGCAAAGTGACCAACAAGTGAGGGGCGCAACAGTTCTTCCCCATGGTGTTGGGAAATCCGTTCGTGTACTTGTTTTTGCTAAAGGTCCAAAAGAAAAAGAGGCCTTAGAGGCAGGTGCTGATTTCGTTGGCGGGGATGACCTTATTACAAAAATCAGCGGCGGTTGGATGGAGTTTGATAAATGTATAGCAACTCCCGACATGATGGGTGTGGTTTCAAAGATCGGTAAGGTCCTAGGGCCCCGTGGTCTTATGCCAAATCCAAAAGTAGGAACTGTAACTTTCGATGTAGGAAAGACCGTCAAAGAAGAAAAACGCGGAAAAGTTGAGTTCAAAACTGATAAAGAAGGCAATGTACACACAGTTGTTGGAAAAAAATCATTAGGTAACGACAAGCTAAAAGAAAACTTTTTAGCACTTTTTTCAAGCATTGTTAAAGCTAAGCCTGCGACGAGCAAAGGAATTTATCTCCAGGGAGTAACCATGTCATCGACCATGGGACCAGGAGTAAAAATCGATACAAACCAAGTTCAGGGGTTATTGACCTGAGTTAACATGAGTCAGAGACAGCAAGTGCAGCGTAAAGCCGCTGCGTAAATGGTGTAGCCAGCTTGCCGAGACGGGTAAAAGATAAATTTCTTTTCCCTTCTGATTCCAAAACGTGAGAAAGGATACTTTGAATGGACCGAGCTGAAAAACAGGCAGAGATTAGCAATTTGACTGATAAATTTCAGCGTTCAGTGGCGCTATTCGTGGCCGATTATAAAGGCATGAATGTGGAACAAGTCACAACTCTTCGAAAAGAGCTTAGCTCTCAAAAAGATGTTGAGATGAAAGTTGTGAAAAATACATTAGCGCTTAGAGCACTCCAATCACAGCCCTACTCTTCCGTTTTGGCAGATTCCCTCACCGGTACTAATGCCATCATCTTTGCCTTCAAAGATCCAGCAGCACCGGCTAAGGCGCTCATAAAGTATGCCGATGAATTTGAGCACCTTAAAATTAAATCGGGAATTCTCAAAGGGCAAAAGATGACTGAGGCCATGGTAAAAACGTTGGCCACTCTGCCCTCTAGAGAAGTAATGATTGCCAAAATGTTGGGTAGTTTGAATGCACCTGCACAGAACTTAGTAGGTGTGTTGGCCGCTGTGCCTCGAAGTGTGATGAATGCATTGAATGCAATCAAAACAAAAAAAGAAGCAGAAGCGAAAAGTTAAATTTTTTAAAGCGCCTTGTTAAGGCGACTTATAGAGAGGAATAAAATTATGTCATTATCACAAGATCAAATCATTGATGCTATTTCGCAGATGACCGTATTAGACGTCGCTGAACTCGTTAAAAAAATGGAAGAAAAATTTGGTGTAAGCGCTGCTGCCCCCGTGGCCGCTGCAGGTGTTGGCGGAGGTGCAGCCGCTGCCGCCGCTCCAGCTGAAGCTAAGACCGAGTTCACTGTTGTTTTGGCAACTGCAGGTGCTAACAAAATTAATGTCATTAAAGAAATTCGCACTATCACCGGCTTAGGCTTAAAAGAAGCAAAAGATCTCGTTGAAGGTGCTCCAAAAACAGTAAAAGAAGGTGTTGCCAAAGCAGATGCAGAAAACATGAAGAAAGTTCTTGAAGCTGCCGGTGCGAAAGTGGAGCTCAAGTAAGAAAAATGCCCGTATTTACCCTTAATTTTTTTACTGAATTGAAAAAGGAGTTGGAATGACCACCACTTCTATTAGTGCGTCGAATTTAAGAATAAGAAGATCGTTTGCAAAAAACCGTCAGGTAATAGAAATCCCTAACCTGATTGAACTGCAAAAGAGATCTTATGAAGAATTTTTGCAAAAGGATGTTGATCCTGACAAGCGAGAAGCAACAGGGCTGAATTCTGTATTTAAGTCGGTATTTCCAATTTCTGACTTCAATAATACGGCGAGCCTTGAATTTGTAAGCTACGCTCTTGAATCGCCCAAGTACGATGTCGACGAGTGCCGACAAAGAGGTATGACGTTTGCTGCTCCTATTAAAGTCACCCTTCGTTTGATCGTATTTGATGTGGATGAGCAAGCAGGCACCCGCAGCATCAGAGATGTGAAAGAACAAGAGGTCTATCTTGGTGAAATACCTTTGATGACGACTAACGGTTCCTTCATCGTTAACGGGACGGAGCGCGTCGTTGTCAGTCAGCTTCACCGATCGCCAGGCGTTTTCTTTGATCACGATGGTGGCAAGAATCACGCCAGCGGGAAGTTCATTTATTCGGCTCGAGTTATTCCCTATCGCGGGTCGTGGCTTGATTTTGAATTTGACCACAAAGACCTACTCTATTGTCGCATAGACCGAAGAAGAAAATTACCCGCCACTGTATTGCTAAAAGCTTTGGGCTATACGACAGAAGAACTCCTTGCCATGTATTACAATGTAGAAACTATTTATGTTGAGAAAGATGGAGGTTACGCCCGGTCCATTGATGCTGAATATTTGTCAGGTCAGCGGGCCACATGTGATATTACGGACCCCAAAACTGGCGAGGTTGTTGTAAAAAAGGGTCGTCGTGTCACTCGGGCCGTAGTGAAGAGAATTCAAGAATTGAAAATGAAGAAATTTTCAATTCCTGAAGAAGATATTGAAGGAAAAGTCGTTG
The DNA here is from genome assembly GCA_023250675.1 of Oligoflexia bacterium. Taxonomy (GTDB): domain Bacteria; phylum Bdellovibrionota; class Bdellovibrionia; order JABDDW01; family JABDDW01; genus JAHFAE01. The sequence goes on from JAHFAE010000014.1 coordinate 37,580, forward strand.
CTAAAGCTGTTGCCGATTCAAAAACGGGCGAAGTTATTATTGAAGCTAATTCTGATTTGAGTCGTGACGGATTAAAGCGCGCGCGAGCCGCAGGTATTAAAGAAATCAGCGCTATTTTCTTTGATGGTCTCACCGTTGGTCCGTATTTGCGAAATACTTTATTGATCGACAAAGTAACTACCAGAGAAGAATCAGTGATGGAGATCTATAAGCGTCTTCGTCCTGGTGAACCACCCACCGGTGATTCTGCTACAGTTTTCTTTGATGGACTATTCTTTGTTCCAGAAAAGTATGACTTATCTCGTGTAGGACGACTAAAAATTAATCATAAATTTAATATTAGCCCCGAAGAGACACCCTATGAACATACAACCCTAACCAAAAAAGATATTGTTTGTGTGGTTCGCCACCTCATTGATCTTAAAAATGGTAAAGGGCAAGTCGATGATATTGACCATTTGGGTAATCGTCGCGTTCGGTCAGTAGGTGAGCTTCTTGAAAATCAATATCGCATCGGTTTGGTTCGTATGGAGCGCGCTATTCGAGAAAGAATGAGTCTTCAAGATCTTGAAACTATGATGCCCCATGATCTGGTGAACGCAAAACCAGTTAGTGCCGTGGTAAAAGAGTTTTTCGGTGCCAGCCAACTTTCACAATTTATGGATCAAACCAATCCTTTGTCCGAAATCACCCATAAGCGAAGACTTTCAGCACTTGGGCCCGGAGGATTGACCAGAGACCGCGCAGGGTTTGAAGTACGAGACGTTCATCCCACTCATTACGGAAGAATTTGTCCCATCGAGACGCCTGAGGGACCCAATATCGGTTTGATCGCGTCTTTGTCTACGTATGCCCGAATTAACGACTACGGGTTTATCGAGACTCCGTACCGTAAAGTAGAAGATGGAAAATTAGGCACTGATATTAATTATTTTTCAGCCCTGGACGAAGAAGGTAATTACATTGCCCAAGCAAATATTAATGTAGCTCCAAACAGTAAATTGGCCGATGAGTTTATCACTTGTCGTATCAATGGAGAATACGAAACCGTCGGTAAAGAAAAAGTTTCTTTAATGGACGTTTCTCCTAATCAATTGGTCTCCATCGCTGCCTCTTTGATTCCGTTCTTAGAGCATGACGATGCAAACCGCGCATTGATGGGGTCGAATATGCAACGTCAAGCTGTGCCCTTATTAAAAACTCGTGCGCCTTTGGTTGGTACGGGTATCGAAGCTCTAGTTGCGAGGGACTCAGGGACCAGTGTAGTTGCCATTCATGATGGTATTGTTGACTCTGTTGATGCGGGCCGTATTGTTATTCGGCGTTTTGCTAAAGGCGGGGAGTTAGGTTCGAACGTTGATATTTATAATTTGACCAAATATCAGCGTAGTAACCAAAACATCATTGTAGACGGGCCTGCTACTGAGCTCGGTGAATTGGCTCTTGGCCAAAATGTGCTTGTCGCGTTTATGCCTTGGAGTGGGTATAATTTTGAGGACTCTATTCTTATTAACGAGCGCCTCATTAAAGAAGATACTTTTACATCAATTCATATCGAAGAGTTTGAGTGTATTGCTCGAGATACAAAATTAGGTAAAGAAGAGATCACCCGCGATATTCCAAACGTAGGTGAAGAGGCCCTTAAAGACCTCGACTCATCAGGTATTGTTCGCATTGGTGCTGAAGTAAAACCGGGCGATATCTTGGTTGGCAAGGTAACACCTAAAGGTGAAACTCAACTTAGCCCCGAAGAAAAACTCTTAAGAGCCATCTTCGGTGAGAAAGCTGGAGACGTTCGAGATACGTCTTTAAGAGTTCCCTCCGGCGTTACGGGCACCATCATTAATGCTCAAGTCTTCTCTCGCGAAGGTTCAGAGCGTGATGAACGCATGATCACCATCATGGAAGATAAATTAAGCAAAATCCAAAAGGACCAAAGCGTTGAAATCAATATCATCAGAAACAACGCTTTAGATAAATTGAAGACTGTTCTTGTTGGTCAAAAAACCAGTGGAGTTTTGCTCAGTGAAGATGGCAGCCAAAAACTTCTTGGCAAAGGTCAGGTCATTAGCGAGCCCGATCTTGAAACCATTCCTTTTGAATTATTAAGTTATATTCCTTTGGCTTCTGAACTTGAATTTCAAGTGACTAAAGTCATTGATTCGGCTCGTAATCAGATCGATGCAGTTAAAATGATCTTCCAAGAAAAAACCGATCGATTGCGAAAAGGCGATGAACTTCCCCCAGGCGTAATAAAAATGGTTAAGATTTACGTTGCGATCAAACGTAAACTTCAAGTGGGCGATAAAATGGCCGGTCGTCACGGGAACAAAGGGGTTATCTCAAGAATTGTTCCACAAGAAGATATGCCCTACACTGCAGATGGTTCGCCAGTAGATATGGTTTTAAACCCGTTGGGCGTTCCGTCTCGTATGAACATCGGTCAAATTTTAGAATGTCACTTGGGTTGGGCAGCATATGGATTAGGTCAGCAAATTCAAGAGCATCTTGAAAAATTCAATGCCGATGCAATTCGCAAACAACTTAAGGCCGTGTACAGCAGCAAAGAAACCGACGCCATTGTAGACAGCGCTGATGAAGAGTCATTGAGGCGAATGGTATTCACCCTTAAAGGTGGTTTTCATATGGCGTCACCGGTTTTTGACGGCGCCAATGAGACTGAAATCAAAAAACTATTATCGGCAGCGGGCCTTCCTGAAACGGGTCAAACTATCCTGTTTGACGGAAAGTCCGGTGAACCTTTTGACAATAAAGTGACCGTGGGGATTATGTACATGCTTAAACTCCATCACTTGGTTGAAGAAAAGATTCATGCTCGAAGTATTGGTCCTTACTCTCTGGTTTCTCAACAACCGTTGGGTGGTAAAGCTCAATTCGGTGGTCAGAGGCTTGGAGAGATGGAAGTTTGGGCCATTGAGGCCTACGGTGCGGCATATTCATTACAAGAATTCCTGACCGTTAAGTCAGACGACGTGGCTGGCCGAACTCGAATTTATGAAAGCATCGTAAAAGGTGAAAACGTATTAGAGCCTGGATTGCCTGAGTCCTTTAACGTGTTGGTTAAAGAGCTGCAGAGCTTAGCGCTTAACGTTGAACTCATCGAAGACGGTAAAGATAAATAACGAAGCAGCTCAAAAGGAGACGACGCTTTGAAAGATTTATTAAATTTTTTCGATAAACCAAAAGATCCATTGTCATTCAATGCTGTTCGAGTTTCTTTGGCCTCACCAGAGAAAATCAGAGAATGGTCCCATGGCGAGGTAAAAAAGCCCGAGACCATTAACTATCGAACCTTTAAGCCTGAACGCGACGGTCTTTTCTGTGCAAAAATATTTGGACCCATAAAAGATTACGAATGCTTATGCGGTAAGTATAAGCGCATGAAACATCGCGGTGTTGTGTGCGAAAAGTGCGGTGTTGAAGTCATTCAGAGTAAAGTGCGCCGTGAGCGATTGGGCCATATTGAATTAGCGACACCTGTTGCCCATATTTGGTTTCTTCGATCACTTCCAAGTCGCATTGGTAATCTTCTTGATATGCCCCTCAAGGATGTCGAAAAGGTTCTTTACTGTGAGGCGTATATTGTTACCGATCCCGGTGAAACCACTTTAAAAGAAGGGGAGCTTCTCACTGAAGATAAATACCAAGCGGCTCTTAAAGAGTTTGGCGGTAAATTCACCGCTGGAATGGGTGGCGAAGCTGTTCGTGAATTGCTTAAACGAATTGATATTGAGTCTTTGTCGAAGAGTCTCCGAGAAGAAATGAAAGAAGTAACTTCTGATGCCGCTCGAAAGAAGCTCACAAAACGTCTTAAGGTCGTAGAGGCCTTTAAGGGTTCAGGTAACTCTCCCCATTGGATGATGATGGAAGTTATTCCTGTTATTCCACCTGATCTTAGACCTTTGGTACCATTGGACGGTGGGCGATTTGCAACTTCAGATTTGAACGACCTCTATCGTCGAGTGATTAACAGAAATAATCGATTGAAGAGACTTCAAGAATTAAATGCCCCTGAAATTATTATTCGTAATGAAAAGCGCATGCTTCAAGAAGCTGTAGATGCTCTTTTTGATAATGGCCGTCGAGGAAAGACCTTTACCGGGCCAAATAAACGACCCTTACGTTCTTTGAGCGACATGCTTAAAGGTAAGCAGGGTCGATTCCGTCAAAATCTTTTAGGTAAGCGAGTTGATTACTCGGGCCGTTCGGTTATCGTCGTTGGTCCAGAACTGAAACTCCACCAATGTGGTTTGCCAAAGAAAATGGCTTTAGAACTTTTTAAGCCCTTTGTTTACAACAAATTAGAAGAAAAGGGTTTTGTTACAACTATTAAGTCTGCAAAGAAAATGGTGGAGCAAGAAAAAATTGAAGTTTGGGATATTCTCTCTGAAGTTGTTAAAGAACATCCTGTTCTTCTCAACCGTGCCCCCACACTTCACAGACTTGGAATTCAAGCGTTTGAACCCGTATTGTTAGAAGGTAAGGCAATTCAGCTTCACCCTCTCGTCTGTCATGCCTTCAACGCCGACTTTGACGGTGACCAAATGGCCGTGCACGTCCCGCTTTCTGTGGAAGCTCAAATTGAAGCTCGTGTCTTAATGATGTCCACCAATAATATTTTAAGTCCAGCTCATGGACGTCCCATTATTGTTCCCACTCAAGACGTTGTTCTTGGTGTGTATTGGTTGACTCGTGCTCGTCCTGCTGCCAAGGGTGCAGGCCGAATTTTTAGAGACGTTGATGAAGTCATTTACGCATATGAAATGAGAGAAGTTGATCTTCAAGCTGAAATTAAACTTAGAATTGATGGCAAACGATGTGACACGACAGCAGGACGCGCCATCTTGAGAGACATCGTACCCCATCAAGTTCCGTTTGAAGCATACAATAAAGCTATGGATAAAAAGTCCCTAGCTAATCTTGTTGACCAGTGCTTTCGATTAGCCGGCAATAAGGAAACTGTTTTGCTTGCTGATAGATTGATGCAATTGGGATTTAGGTTTGCCACTCGTGGCGGAATTTCAATTTGCGTGGACGATCTTCATATCCCTCCATCAAAAGCCGTGCTTATTGACAAGACCCAAGCTGAAATTAAGAAGATTCAGGATCAATATTCTGAGGGCTTAATCACAGATGGTGAGCGCTACAACAAAGTCGTCGACATTTGGGCGCAAACGGCCGACCAAGTTGCTCGAGAAATGATGTCGCGTATTGATACTGAAGATTTTAGAATGGCAGATGGCAAAACATTTAAGGGCCCAAGTTTTAATCCCATTTTCATCATGGCCGACTCTGGAGCAAGGGGCTCGGCTGCTCAGATTCGTCAGCTTGCGGGTATGAGGGGTTTGATGGCTAAGCCATCAGGTGAGATTATTGAAACTCCTATTACGGCTAACTTTCGTGAGGGATTAAGCGTTCTTCAATATTTTATTTCTACTCATGGTGCTCGTAAGGGTCTTGCCGACACAGCTTTAAAAACGGCAAACTCAGGTTATTTAACTCGTCGATTGGTTGACGTCGCTCAAGATTGTATCATTATCGAAAAAGATTGCGGAACTCTTGATGGTCTCTATATGTCGCCTCTAACCGAAGGCGGAGAGATCATTCAACCTCTGGGTGATCGCATTTTGGGTCGTGTGGCCTTAGAAGATGTTTTTGATCCATTTACAAACAAAGTCATCGTTGCCGCCAATGAAGAGATTACTGAAGATGATCTCAAGGTTATTGACGATGCCGGTATTGAAAAAATTAAAATCCGGTCTGTTCTCACCTGCCGAAGTAAACGGGGAACATGTGTAAAGTGCTATGGTCGAGATTTAGCTAGGGGATCCACTGTCAATTTAGGTGAAGCTGTTGGAATTATTGCTGCCCAGTCAATCGGTGAACCAGGAACTCAGCTGACTATGCAAACCTTTCACTTCGGTGGAACCGCAACCAGGAGTGTTGAGCAATCTATTTTAGAAGCACGACATGAAGGTTCAATCAAGTTTCACAATTTAACTACCGTAAAAAATAAAAATGGCAAACTCACCGTCATGAATAGAAATGGTGAAATGGCCATTGTGGACCAAAATGGTCGTGAGCGAGAAAAATATAACATCGTTTATGGCGCTACTTTGGGCTTTGATGAAGGAGCGGCTGTTAAGAAGGGTTCGGTTTTAGCAGAATGGGATCCGTACTCTAACCCCATCATATCAGAGGTGACTGGAGTTATTAAATTCCATGACATCGAAGAAGGGGTAACCATGCAGGAGCAGTTAGATAACATAACTGGTTTTGCTCGAAAGGTTATTACTGATTCTAAAGATGCGGAAGCTCGCCCAGCGGTCCTAATTTTTGATAAATCGGGTAAACAGCTGCGGCTTCCCCATAGAGATCTTCCAGCCCGTTATAGTTTACCCGTAGGAGCGAACCTATTAATAGTCGAAGGTGATGAAGTTCATGCCGGAGATACATTGGCAAAAATACATAGGGAAACCACAAAAACCAAAGATATTACTGGTGGTCTTCCAAGAGTTGCTGAGCTTTTTGAAGCTAGAAAACCAAAAGAAACAGCCATCATCAGTGAAATTGATGGGTATGTGAGCTTTGGTAAGGACCTCAAAGGTAAGCAACGTGTCATTATTACACCCGAGATCGGCGAACAGAAGGAGTACCTCATTCCAAAGGGCAAACATATTGGTGTCCGTGAAGGTGAATTCGTAAGAGCTGGTGAGCCTTTAATGGATGGTAGTTCTAACCCTCATGATATCTTAAAAGTCTTGGGTGATAAGGAATTGGCTAAGTACCTGGTAGACGAAGTTCAAGAGGTTTACCGTCTGCAAGGGGTTAACATTAACGACAAGCATATCGAAGTCATAGTTCGCCAAATGTTGAGGAGAGTTAAGATCTTAGACGTAGGCGATACGGAATTCTTAGCCGGTGAGAATGTCGAAAAAATGATCTTCGAAGGCGAAAACGATAGAGTTAAACAAGCCGGTGGAAAGCCTGCGACTGCTGAGCCCCTGCTTTTAGGTATCACCAAGGCCTCTCTCAGTACGGAGAGCTTTATAAGCGCGGCGTCTTTCCAAGAGACCACTAAGGTATTGACCGAAGCTAGTATTTCAAGTCGAGTCGATTACCTCAGGGGATTGAAGGAAAATGTCATTATGGGACGGTTGATCCCTGCGGGTACAGGTCTGGCAGTATACAAACGTTGGAAGTTAGCTATGGAGGAAGAAGTTTCCGAAGAAGCAGTCCAGCTGCCGGTTTCGGCACCAGTAGAAAGTTTGCCAGCACAAGGGTAATCTCTTGACGGGCAGTCAATAAAAAAATAATATGCGGGCTTCGCAATTTTTAAGCGAAGTCCGTTTGTTTTAAACGTGTACTTTAAATAACTTTGTTATTACAAGGGGTTGAAATGCCAACCATAAATCAGCTGATCCGAAAGGAAAGGCAAAAACAAAATCGAAAAACTGCTTCGCCGGCACTGCAGGGCTCGCCACAAAAACGTGGAGTTTGCGTTCGTGTTTATACGACGACGCCAAAAAAACCTAACTCAGCTTTGAGAAAAGTTGCGAGAGTTCGACTCACCAATGGATATGAAGTGACTTCGTACATTCCAGGTGTGGGACATAATCTTCAAGAGCACAGTGTTGTGTTGATCAGAGGCGGCAGGGTAAAAGATTTGCCGGGCGTTCGGTATCACATTATTCGTGGAACTCTAGATACTCAAGGTGTGAATGATAGAAAAAATGGTCGCTCAAAATATGGGACTAAACGTCCTAAAGCGGCAACATAAGGAGCAATGGTAGATGCCTCGTAAAAAAAATGTCGTCGTCAAAAGAGAAATTCTTCCTGATCCGGTTTTCAAAGATGTGGTGGTTTCAAAATTCATCAACACTTTAATGACTGGTGGAAAAAAATCTTTGGCCGAACAAATAATCTATGGCTGTATAGAAGAACTCAAAAAGAAAGTTCCCGGAGAAGATCCACTCAATGTTCTCAAGAAAGCCATTGAAAATTGCAAACCTGTTGTAGAAGTTAAAAGTCGTCGGGTAGGTGGTTCCACATATCAAGTTCCTGTAGAAGTGCGACCGAGCAGAAGACAGGCATTAGCGATTCGTTGGCTTTCGACTTACGCGAGAGAGAGAACAGAAAAAACAATGAAAGATCGATTGGCTGTAGAAGTTTTTGAAGCCTACAACAATCGAGGGACAACGATTAAGAAACGGGAAGATGTTCATAAAATGGCAGAGGCAAACAAGGCGTTTGCCCATTATAGGTGGTAAAAGTTAATGATTGCTAGGCCCCTCAAAACTGAGGATCTCAAAAATACCCGAAACATCGGGATCATGGCCCATATCGACGCTGGTAAGACCACGACCACTGAGCGTGTGCTTTATTACACCGGAGTGAATTACAAAATGGGAGAAGTCCATGATGGTGCTGCAACTATGGATTGGATGCCTCAAGAGCAAGAGCGTGGGATAACCATTACTTCGGCTGCCACGAGCTGTGCTTGGCGCGATCATCTCATAAATATTATCGATACTCCGGGACACGTTGATTTCACTATTGAAGTTGAGCGTTCTTTGAGAGTTCTTGATGGTGCGGTCTGTGTATTCGACGCCGTAAATGGTGTAGAACCTCAGTCAGAAACAGTTTGGCGCCAGGCTGATAAGTACCATGTTCCTAGAATTGCGTTTATTAATAAGATGGATCGAGTGGGAGCTGACTTCACAATGAGTTGGGGGTCAATAAAAGAGAAACTAAGTGCAAATCCCATTCCCATTCAAATCCCCGTTGGTAGTGAAGATCAATACAAAGGTGTGGTTGATCTTTTAAAAATGAAGGCTGTCGTTTGGGCCGATGATAGCTTAGGAGCAAATTACAGAATAGTTGATATTCCTGAAGAGCTTCTCGATGAAGCTGAAAAAATGCATGAGTACTTGGTTGAGCATGTAGCTGAGTTTGACGAAGCCCTTACTGAAAAATTTTTAGAAGGAAAAGATATTACAGCTGAAGAATTAAAATCGGCGCTTAGAAAAGGTACCATAAGTCTTAAAGGTGTTCCTGTGCTTTGTGGTGCTGCGTTCAAGAACAAAGGCGTTCAGCCCATGCTTGATGCGGTGGTTGATTACCTCCCCAGCCCTTTGGATATTCCCGATGTAAAAGGTGTGGATGTTGACGACCACGATAAAACCATAACGAGAAAAACTGACTTTGGCGCACCATTTAGCGCTTTGGCTTTTAAAATTGTGACCGACCCGTTTGTTGGGCAGCTGACATATTTTAGAGTTTACTCGGGCTCGGTGAATGCTGGAAGTCACGTTAATAATCCAGCTAAAGATAAGAATGAACGCATTGGGCGATTGCTCAGAATGCATGCTAATCAAAGAGAAGATATCAGAGAAGTCAGAGCTGGTGATATTGCCGCGGCCGTAGGGTTAAAACATACAACCACGGGTGACACTCTTTGCGATAAGAGCCATCCCATTCTATTAGAAGCTATGCAATTTCCTCAGCCCGTTATCAGTATTGCCATTGAAGCTAAGACGACGGCTGATCAAGAAAAACTGGGTTTTGCCTTGCAAAAATTAGCTGTTGAAGATCCATCTTTTAGGGTGAAAGTCGACCACGAGACAGGTCAAACAATAATCTCTGGAATGGGTGAACTTCATCTTGAAATTATTGTTGATCGAATGATGAGAGAATTTAAAGTCGAAGCCAATGTAGGTAAGCCTCAAGTTGCCTATCGAGAAACAATAACTAAAGCGGTTAAGTCTGAAGGTAAATTCATAAGACAATCAGGTGGTAAAGGCCAGTACGGCCATTGCTGGCTCCAAATTGATCCCAATGAAGCCGGCAAAGGGTATCAATTTGTGAATAAAATTGCAGGGGGAACTATTCCTAAAGAATTTATTCCTTCAATTGATAAGGGAATTCGTGAAGCTTGTGAAAATGGGATTTTAGCTGGATATCCTGTTGTGGATGTAAAAATCACTCTCATTGACGGTAGTTATCACGACGTAGATTCTTCAGAAATGGCCTTTAAAATTGCAGGTTCTATAGGCTTTAAAGAAGGTTGCCGAAACGCTCAACCCACTTTACTTGAACCCATTATGAAAATTGAAGTTTCAACTCCTGAAGAGTTTATGGGAAGTGTGATCGGGGATTTGAATTCTCGTCGTGGAAAAATTTTGAATATGACCGCAAGGCATTCAACCCAGGTTGTTTCAGCGGAAGTGCCTTTAGCGCTGATGTTTGGATATGCAACGGACCTTCGTTCTATGTCTCAAGGGAGAGCAAATTACTCGATGGAATTTAATCGATATGCGGTCGTTCCTTCAAACGTAAGTAACGAAATTATTTCTCGGGCGCAGCAACATTAATTAGGAGATAAGCAATGTCAAAAGAGAAATTTGAGCGTAAGAAACCCCACTGTAATATTGGAACGATTGGTCACGTTGACCATGGTAAGACGACTTTAACAGCGGCCATTACAAAGGTATTGGCGGAGAC
>JAHFAE010000092.1 GCA_023250675.1 Oligoflexia bacterium
TGTTTTTTATTAATTTGAATTGAATCTTGGGCTAAAGCCAAAACTGAGACGGCTAGTAAGGACAACGTAACCAGGATTTTTTTTGAAAAGGTCATGAATCATATCTCCAAAATGAAAGTAAAGTTAAAACTCTTTTGCAATGTGTAGTGCTTTTTTCATGCCAATTTAAAGACAAAGAATCCACCCTTTAACCGGCGCCACCGCCTTGGCGTTTTCATTTATTCATAGTTGTATTCAATGTGAGCAGTTTGAACTTTACCAAGAATCTTAGAATTCAGAAATCTAAGTGGTATAATAACGGCTTTGTACTCCGACTTCGCGTCGGACCAATTAATTAAGGAGTACAAGCTGCATTTCTGATATTTGTTTAGGCCTCGTGCTGGGCTTTTAAGTCGGGACAAGCATTCTTGTGGGCCAAAATATGAGACTCCCATGACCAAATTTTGTACAAGTTTAAGGCCGATTTAGACGATCTAAGTGCTAAATACTCTAAGAAATCCAGCTAGATCGAAGATAATGCCTGCTTGGCCACTGGCATGTTACTTGCGATAGAACCCCTGGAGCGTATTTACCAAAACTGCGCGAGAGTAAGAGATGAAATTAGTAAGTAAGCAAATTTTTTTAAGATCAAAAAGACAGGCATTCTTTTTGGGGCTTCTCGGGATTCTTTTATTTGCCAATAATTGCGGCCCGGTTGATCGAATAGCCGGAATAAAAATTCCCTTCGCCATCAACGGTATAGGTTATGGCGATTCAGGTAATTACGCTCAAAACCCTTGGGATATCGATTTATCAAACGCCATAGTTTTGAATTCGCCAGCGGATGTGGCAAGGTGGCCTGTGACGGCAACTATTACAAACATTGATTTGGCAATGAATGGTGTTCGGGTGGACTTCACAAAAAAAGACGGCCCCGGCAGTTGGCCCGATGTACCCTTCGGTGCTCCTGGCGATAGTTTGCAATACACATTATGGATTGTCATAAGCGTAAATGGACAGTGGTACACCTCAGGATGCATCCAATATTGGAGAGGTTTAGATCGCAACGGTGGCCCCCCGATGGATTTTGCTAGAAACTGGTACTACGATGTCATCAGGTGGGGAGCCATGGTTGGACACCAACCGGCCCACGGCGAAAAAGTTGGATTCTTTGTCACTGCAGGCAACGCAAGAAATGTTTTAGGAAACGAAGGAACCATTGTAAAAGAACGCTCTAGTATCGTTACAATGACATTTCCATAAAATAGTCGAATTGGATTTTTCATAAAGATTCGTCAAAAAAGAACAGTTCGTTTTGCTGTAATTTGTAGTAAGCGGTTAAGTCTTCATTCGCACTTTGATTTTTCCATCCTCTTGAATAACCTCAATTTCTAAATCTTTGCCACCAGATTTTTCTTGTGCTTTTTTGTAGGCGACATCTAAGCGAATTTTAAATTCTTCTGCCTGTTCTTTTGTTGGCGAGTGACCCAAGTCTTTTAATGCAGTCATATAGGACCTTGTAGCGGCTTCAGTTTTACTTAAGTTGGATCTATTATGAGGACCAGATGATTCGCTGGCATAACTCTGTGGCCCCGTATAAGAATCTAGCTGTTTTTGAAGTTTTTTCCACTGTGCCATAAGTGAAATAAACGTGGACTGTAGATTTTCGAGTGCGTAATTGACTCCAGAATTTACAACATCCAAATTTTTCGTAGTTTCGATAAAGGCTGCTAAAATATTTTGGTCCGTTTGGATTTTTTGAATAACTCTTGCCCGTTCAGGTGAAGGCATATTTTTAATACCCCCAGAGAAGGAGGTCATCGCTTGGCGAAGCCGCGACATAATTTTCTTCATTTTTATTATTTCGATTTCCATTGAACTGTCAGATATGAGAGCCATCGATTACCTTTTAAGTTTAGTTCTCGACAAAAGTCTCAATTTACCAAGCGTTATATATACTTAGGGTATATCAAGCCCTTCTCCTTTGCTACGTCCAGATGTTACACTTAAATCATGCGACTTATGGCCTTTTTTATTGCCGCGGGACTATCACTCACTTTTTCAATTCAAACGTCAGCACAAGACAGTATTGATGAAATGTTTAAGTTAGAATCCAGCACACAAAAACCGCTGGTGGGGAAATCAAGGGACGTTAATCAGACTAGAAACAAAAGAACAGAGCCCGTAATAGATGAAAGAGCCCACGACCGCGCTCAAAAAAAAACATGTAATTGTAAATTTGCTCCGGGAGTTTCGTATTCAGAAAGAAAAGGATCTGTGAGCGGATTCTTTGGGGTTTTAGGTGGGACATATGCGCCGGCCAACTATGTTCCTGACTTTGTAACAAGGCACACCTTCGCAGACTATTACGAAAAAGGGAAAACGCCTAATTTTGAAGTAGTCTTTGGATTCAAGCTTAATTTATTTGTCGGGAGCATTGGCCCGCATTTTACCGGTGGTTATTTTTCTGCAAAGAATGAGACAGATAAATCTAAAATGACTGTTTACCCGGTCACAGCTGGAATCATCTACGAGCTCAATAATTTGTTTAAAGAACCATATCTTGTTCCTTATCTTATAGGCGGTACATACACAGCCGTCTACTCAGAAGCCACAGAAGGTATAGGTGGAGGGGGCGGGCAGGCCGTGAGTGGAAATAGTGCCGCGGCCGGATTTTATGCCATAGGAGCCATGATTCAGTTGGATTGGATAGATCCTGAGACGCATATATCAGGGTACGAAGAATTTGGGATAGAAAATACTTTCTTATTTATTGAAGGCCGAAGTTTTCTAGTGGGCGCTAATAGTGGCCCTAATTTCTCGACACCTCTTCAGATCAATGGCGGTGTTAAGATTGAATTCTAACGGCCGTTGCGGTTGAGTCTTCACCGTCGTCACCTTCGTCGCTGCCATCATGAAACACGCAGCACGCAACGATAATGACCATAGAGATTGCCATACTAAAGAGCCCTAATAGAGGTCTTTTTACCCACGTTCCCATAACTCAATTATACACCTAAAGTATACGTTTTTTAAGACTTTTTAGCTCCTCAAGAATCTGAGGCCAACCACTTGAATTCAGACGTATAATAAGGCGCTGATCGGGCGACAATTGATATTTTTTTGAATCTTGGGTGGCAAGCCTGACAATAGCCTCTGGAGCGACTTTGGTGGAATTACTAAAAAGTAAACTGAGATTTTTAGGCCCGGCAGAAATATCTTTGACGGCGAGGTCTTTGCATATTTTTCGAATGAGCATTATTCCGAACAGATTTAAAACCTGTTCTGGAATTTTGCCAAAGCGATCCAAGAGTTCATTTTCAATGCGGTCAAGATCAGATTCGTCATTGATGTCGCCAAGAGTTTTATAATATCCCAGGCGAATTCTAATGTCTTCAATATACGAATCTGGTATTAGCGCGGGAATTCTCAAATTTATTTCAGGTTCAATTTCTTCTAATATCGTCTCGCCTTTGGCTTCGGCTAGGGCTTGTTCTAGCAGCTCCATGTACAGCTCGTAACCGACAGCTGCAATATGACCAGATTGATCTTCACCTAAAATATTTCCGCTCCCCCTCAGTTCTAAATCATGATGAGCGATGTGAAAACCGCTTCCCAAATCAGAATGGTCTTGAATAATTTTAAGTCGTTCTTGAGCTGTTTTATCAAGAACCCCCTTGGCAGGGATGAGAAGATAAGCATAGGCCCGCTCCTTTCCTCGCCCAACACGTCCTCTTAATTGATAGAGTTGAGAGAGACCAAAGGTATCGGCGCGATCTACGATAATTGTGTTTGCGGTCGGAAGATCAAGGCCCGACTCAATAATTGTCGTGCAAAGAAGCACGTCAAATTCATGATTGTAAAAATCAAGCATAGTTTGTTCAAGTTCGTCATCGGCCATTTGCCCGTGGCCGATTCGAAGTCTTGCCTCGGGAACTATTCTTCTTATTTGATCGGCAAATCCATGTATAGATTGAACCCGATTGTGAACAAAAAAGACTTGTCCACCGCGTTTAATCTCACCTTGAATTGCTTTTCTTATTGTTTCTTCATCGAATCGATTTATGAATGTTCGAATACTTAGTCTGTTTTCTGGTGGCGTATTGATTATAGAAAGATCCCTAATTCCCATTAACCCCATATTGAGGGTTCGGGGAATGGGAGTGGCACTCAACGTAAGGACATCGACTTGAGATTTAAAGCGTTTGATCTTTTCTTTATGAGCCACGCCGAATCTTTGTTCTTCATCTACGACGAGCAACCCCAAATCTTTAAATGAAACATCTTTTGACAGGAGACGATGAGTGCCGATCAAGATGTCGACTTTTCCTTCGGATAAGGAACTTAAATCCTTTCTTGTTTGGGCAGCAGACGAAAACCGGCTGGCCATGGCAATATTAACGGCCGTATCAGAAAAGCGTTTTTTAAAATTTTGATAATGTTGAAAAGCAAGAACAGTTGTCGGGACTAAGACGGCCACTTGCTTTTTATCCTGTGCGGCTTTGTAAGCCGCGCGCATAGCCACCTCCGTTTTTCCGTAACCCACATCACCACAAACCAGGCGGTCCATGGGCCGTCCTTGCTGCATATCATTTAAAACAGCGTCAATAGCTTTGGACTGGTCTGGGGTTTCATCGTAGGGAAACAGGGCTTCGAACTCTCTAAAGTCATCATCGACGGGAGAAAAGGCAAAGCCTGGAGCTAAAGCTCGTTTCGCATAGAGGGCCAAAAGTTCTCCCGCTAAATCTTTGAGGGCGCTTCGAACTTTAACTTTAGCTTTTTGCCAAGTCGTTGTTCCCAACTTATCAATCAGGGCCTGCCCCCCTTGTGCAGAATACTTTTGTACTTGAGAAATTCTATAGACAGGGAGATACAGTCGATCACCATCTCGATACTTCAATTGAATAAATTCATTTTCGACTGTCTGTATTGCGATCTTTTTTAACCCCTCGTACACCCCAACCCCGTGGAGAGTGTGAACAATAAGATCGCCAGGGTTGAGATCTGCGAAACTTATGGTATTCGTGCGCTGCTCGAGAGTCCCTTTTGTCCTTCGTTGATCGCGATGGGGTTTGGTGCCGTAAAGGTCGTCGTCTCTGATAAAAACGATTTCTTCGTCCATGAATCGCCCGCTATGGGAGATGGGGCGAGGAATAATGTGAATTCCAGGATTTTTTCTTTGCCCAGCAATTAATTCACCCCATTTTGGAGAGAGATCTTCAATAATATCGGAGGGGATCCCATGATTTTCTAAGAGATATTTGGTGCGCTGGCTTTGTATTTGAGAACCAGTCCAGATAAAGCAGGCCATTCCCATTGCGCGCCATTCATTGATCTTAGTTACAGCGGGTGCAAAAAAATCCTTTTTAGATTCTCGCGCGGCACGTACAATTGCTGAAAGATCTGAAGTGTCGTAAGCCTTTATATTTATGATCTCGGCATCTGATTCTTCAACGCGGTCAACTTGAATCTTTTTGATATGAATTGAGTGACGAGAATAAGTGGCTGAAAACTTATCAAACGATAGGTAGAGGCTTTCGGGATCAGGGACTGGAACTTTTGAATTAATTTGGTCTCGGAATTTGTCTTTCAGGGTCTCTACAAATCCGTCGGCGGACCTCAAAATATCGTGACTGTCTAGCCAAAAAATAGAGGGTGTTTCTTCAAAAGCCTCTAACGGAGTTGAGAGTTTGTCATAAAACCCGGCAAGCCAGTAATCCATGCCATGAGGAAAGATGCCATGGTTAAGAGGTTCGATGAGCTCTTCTCGGATGTCTTTGCCAATCCCGTGTTCATCACAATTTTTTTTGATATATGCTTTACCGCGGGCCAAATTTTCTTCTGTAAGAATAATCTCTCTTGCGGGAACAATGACGGCTAATTGGAGTTCTTTTTTTGAAAGTTGGGTTTCAATGTCAAAAAGCCGAAGACTATCGACCTGATCTCCAAAAAATTCAATTCTAAGGGGCATGTCATAGGTAGGTGTGAAAACGTCTAAGATGTCCCCCCGCCTTGAAAACGCCCCCCCGTCTTCGACGACGGGTACCGAAGCATACCCACAGAGAGCGAGTTGTTTACAAAGAGTGTCTAGATCTAGCTCCTCTTTATGGCGGATAGATAGCTCGAAATTTAAAAAGTCTTTTTTTGGTATTGTTTTTTGCAAAAAAGCTTCAATACAACCAACAAAAATATCGGTCTTCTGAGCATGGGCCGCTCGATATAAATACTTTGTTCTTGATTGAATAGAAAACGAACTTGGATAAAGACCAGAATAGGGGGTTTCGTCAAAGGGTTCGATGATGATCGGGGTTACGGTGTTTTTAATAGTTTGAAGGTCATGGCAAAAATTTTCTACTTCTTTTTGGGTCGGGCAGATTATTACAGAAGGCTTGCTTGGATTTTCAAATCTTGCACAGGTCCAAGCCAGAAGAGTAGGATTTACTGATCCTATGATTTCGATGGGGAATTTCTTAATTTCTAAGGCGCGCTTTAGGGATCTTACCAGGGGGCTTTCACTGCTCAAATTCATGTCTGATTTCTCGAGTCATTAAATGAAAAAGAGCATCTTTTGGAGCCAATTTACCACTCAGGATATCTGATACGGTGTCAATCAAAGGCGCTCTTATTTTTCTTTTATGGCACAGCTGTTTGGCCACGGTGGCTGTCCACGCACCCTCAACCGTTCCTAATTTAGACAAGAGTTCTGATGAGGATCTTCCTTGAGCGAGGCCATAACCAAATTGATAATTTCTACTTTGAACACTTGAACAAGTGAGAAAAAGATCTCCTGCTCCTGCCAATCCGAAGGCCGTAGTCTTTTGCCCACCTAAAGAAATACAAATGCGACACATTTCGGCGAGCGCTCTTGAAATAAGAGCGGCACGAGTGTTGTCCCCAAAACCCATTCCATCAGACATCCCCGAAGCAACAGCATACACATTTTTTAGTGCCCCACAAACTTCAACTCCGTAGGGATCATTACTTTTATAGATCCTTAAATTTTCGGCCGAAAGAAGCTTAGAAAGAAGGGTCAAAGCTTTTGAATTTTGACTAGCCAAAACCAGGGCCGTCGGTTTTTTTTCTAAAACTTCTTTAGCAAAACTAGGCCCTGAATATACGAAAAGATCCCCCAAAAATTTTCGGCCCAAGACATCGCCAAGGTATTCAACAGGAGTCTGGCTAAATTTTTTAATGAGTCCCTTAGCAGTAGAAACGATATACGGGGCTGACAATAGAGACGCCGCGCGTTGTCCCCACATTTCGGGAATCGATTGCGTTTGTACTGTGATAAATACTGCGTGGGGAGGTGCCTTCTTGATGTCTTTGAACGGCCATGGGTCATCTCTATTTACAGTATGGACCCTCAAACCTTTTGATTCATAAACATGAGCAAGCGCCGATCCGAATCGCCCTAATCCAATAATAACTATGTCCACGTGGCTCCTTGACAATAATGTACCAAGAAGAGGTTAATCTAAAGGTATAAGAATTCGCACTTAATTGTCGAGGGAATGATGGCTTATATAGGGGGATTTGTCTTTACCTGTTTGGTGTCGACCATCGCCACGGTCTGGACGATTGCTTATCTTCAAAAGGAATCCCGAATCAGACCACTGAGTCGAGTTCGATGGCAACCGCCTTCGATAAAATCTAGGGCGGTCATTTCTTTTTCTATTATCCTCCCGTTTTCGGCTTTTTCATTTTTGTTTCTAACATTCGTATCGATGAAATTGGCCCAAAATCTAAATTTAGAAGGTCATGGAGTGTATGTCGTGACCGGATTGATGATTCCAACATTTTGCTTTTCATTGGGATTTTTTTATTTTCGAAAAATGGTGAGGCCGTGATCATTGATTTTATTCAAGGAGCTAGTGAATTTTTAGGAACAGTCGCCTTTGTTCTGGTCATTATGGAGTTAAGTTTTCTCGCAGAAGAATTCTTTAAAACAAGGTTTGAAATACGAAGGGGATTTTCGGGCACGGGGACTTCAATATTAGAAATTCTGAAGAGGCATTTATTAAAGATTTTGAGAATCGAAGGCATTTGGAAGGACCATGTAGCCTTTGGCCTGAGAGCCGTCCCTTTCTTTATTGCCGTTGGGCTCTTACCGATCTGGTCTTACAGGCCGGGCATCGAAAACGCCTATTCTTTTTGGATATTCGGCGGAATAATGGTTTCTACCCCCCTCCTTTCCATGATCTGCCAGTGGAGCTCAAATAAAGGGGCGGGTTGGCCTTTCAATCTCATATCTGCAGAAAGAGCATTGGGTGGCGCAACGGCCCTTTTCATTCTTCAAATCACTTTGGTGGCACTGACAGGGGAAGATACGTTTGAAGGGTTTAGTCATATTCAGCAGCATGCTTGGCTGATCGTTCAAGCGCCCTTATCGATTCTCTTATTAATAGGATTCGTCACAGTTGCATTTTTTGCGTCCTTTCAAACTGTGTTTTCCAAGAGTCACAGATTTGACAAAAAAGACGGTTGGGGATTTGACGATTTTTTCCCGTCGTTAAATCGTGTCGTTTGGATAATTTTTGTGGCGAATATTTTTTTAGGGGGAGCGCCAGATTTTTTCGGCGTTGGGGGATTTGTCCTCATATTGAAATGTGTGATAGTTAATGTGGTCGCGGGAATATTTTCTCAGATCTATTTTAGCTTTAGAGAAGATCAAGCCGAAAATTTTATTTTATGGAGCTTGACACCGGCGACAATTGGGACACTGATATTTTCGCTAATATTGCCGGGGCACCGCACATGAGAGGTGCGTTCGGACTAGGGTTTATAGTTTTTTTGACCAATGTTTTTGTCAACCTTATTCTTGTTTTTAACGGCGCGCCTCTGTTGGGAATTTTCTGTTTGCTTCAAACGATATTGGTTTTTTCAGTAGGAGTCATTTGGCTTATCCGTCAAGACGATTTTTCACTTCATTTTCACAAAACCAGCACTCTCATTCCACTGGTGATTTTTTTGGTCGGGTATTATTTGATCTTGGATAATTTGGGGATTAAGTTTTACGCCATAAAAGAAAACGTAGAAGAATTGGGAAATCTCATGCTTTCTCGTTACCAGGTGGCACTTTGGTTTGGGGCGGTGTTAGGCATGTTGGGTTTTGTATTGGCCGGAGGAGTTATGAGACGGAGCCAAAAATGATAATTTTAATTGTCGTTTTTTTAGGCTTGGCCCTCGCCTGTATTTCTGTGATGAGACACTTTTTTATTCAACTTACAGCAATTAAGCTGCTTTTTGATTGTAGTATCTTGCTTCTCGTTTCAGCGCGGGGGTTAGAAAGCCCTGATTCCAGTGCCCAGGCCGTCGGGTGGATCCTTGGCTCTATCGAATGTCTGGCATTTTTTATCATTCTTTCGTGTGGTGCAAAAAGGTTTAATGGGACTTCTAACCTTTACCTTGAGAACCTGGATGACTGACCTCCAACCACTATTAGCAGTTTCGGGATTATCTTTGCTAGCGTTTGATAAGTTTGAATATAGAACAAAAGAGATTTGGATGGTTGTAGCAGTCCTCTCTTTTATTTTCAGTGGAGTGATTTTCGTTCAGGCGAATTTGAGTTTAGCAGAATTTATTCCTCTTGAATGCGTAGCCCTATGTTTTTTGTTAGATTTTTATCAGACTAGAAAGTTTTCTGAAAAGGCACTTCTTGGTTCGGCCCTTTTGTGTCAGGCTCTCATGGTAAAGGAATTGCCGGCCGTAATACTGACCGTTATTATTTTAGACTGCATTTTTTGTCTGCCGCTTAAGGAGAAGACGCTCAAAACTTTTTTATGTTCTTTTTTAACAATGGTCCCCGCTTGTGTGGCTATGGAACTGTCATCAGAAAATTTTTTATACGTCTATTTATTATTGAGCTCGGCACTATTACGGCTAACCTTTTGGCCAAGGGGAGGTGCTGAGAAACTCCTAGAAAATTTCGACTTTGTGAAATCATCTTCTGTTCTGACTGCATTCGCTCTTTGGAGAATCCAGCCCTTCGTAAGCGCGGGCCTGGGATCCTTTGCCGTTTCATTAATTCCATTGGTAGGAATCAAAGGTAAGGTAACCCGATTTTATTTCTTAATTGCTGTTCCATTGGGGGTCATTCTTGTTTCAAGTATTCAGAGCGAGAGCTCCGAATATCTTTGTTACTCATTGAGTTTTCTTTTGGCGGTAATTTTGGCCCGAGCGCATGCAACTAGAAAATCAAACCGCGAACCTGTTTTGAATAGTGGTTTAAAGATACTAGCCGCGTTGATTTTAGGAGGTACCACTTTAGCAGCTGGTGGCGGCCTGTGGCCCGCAGTGAAACCATGGGGGTGGGCCTTTATTTCGTATGTTCCTTTTTACCTCCTTTTCTTTTTTGTCAAAAAAAGGGGCGTTCAGATATTTAATCTCTGGGACTTCGTGGAGAAGTATATAGAAGGAGCCTCGAATAAAGAATCAAACATCAAGATAACGGCAAGAGAAACCGTTTCCGCGCACGGCCCGCCAATAGGAGAATTTTTTCTTTTTAGTGCTATGGAGGACGCGACCTATTGGGCGATGTTGCTGGGATTTCTTGGCGCAATCCTCATTTTGAGTTCAAAATGAAAAAGAAATATTTTTCACTTCTCTTTTTTATGGGCCTTCTAGCGGGAATTGGTTTTGTAGAAGGGCTGGAGCGCCAATATTTTTGGATAGGACTCGTCTTTTTTCAGTTTTTGGGAACATTTTTTTTTGATGACAAACGCCTGGCCGCGGAGAAATGGATTAATGTCATTTTCATTGGGGCGATTTTCGGATTTACAGTCTTAGCTCTCGTCGCGACATCTATTGAAGGTTTTTGGCATCAAACAGCTGCTGCTGTTTTTACTATATTTTTGGGATTTGAATTTAATTCAAGTACGGCGCGACAACAAAGCGGAGTTCGGTCAACGGGGATCCCCGCTGTTTTATTTTTTTCTTTGATTATGTTTCAAAACCTTTCTATCTTAACTCCCGCACAGAACTTGACTTTTGCTCTTCTTGCCTTATTGGGCCTTGCTTTGTTTGAAACAATGACGGTTTTTCACGAATCTAAAGTGCCTCCCTATTTCTCGGCGATTCGATTTGGAGTTTGCTCCACCCTCACTCTTTATTACGCGACGACATTTTTGCCTGGCGAGTTTAATGAAGACTTTTTTTTAGTTGGGAGAATTTTATTGCCGATTCTCAGCATATTATTGGCACTCATAAGTTTTTTTGAAAAAAAAACAAGCACAAAATTTACTTTTTTTTGCAGTGGCTGGTCATTACTCATATTTTGGTCATCTCTTTCGGGGGAACCTGCCCGAATCTATGGAGCCTTGGCGGCCGCAATTGTAGTGCCATGGGCCATCTGCATTTGTAAAAACAAAATGTTTAGCGATAATCCCAAGCGCAGAATTCTAGATCTATCGGCATGGGCCATGCCGGGCTCACTATTGTTTGCCATAGCGGTGTTTAATTTGGCCCCTTCAAATGTTTGGGATCTGCAAACAGGAGCAAGTCTTTGGATCTTGGCTTTTCTTTTTCATTGGGGTGCCCTGGCTTTTGCGAGAGGGGATTCGGAATCAAAAGAAGGGGAGGAGCAATGGAGTTGGAATAACTCAGCGTCTTTATTTATGAACCTATTAGGGGGTGCGGTTCTCGCTTTTCCAAGGGGGCTGAAAGAACTATTGGACTCTTTGGGGTTTGCAAAATGAACGCTTATGAATTGCTCATGCCTTTAATTACTTTATTAGTTGGGATGGTCATCAATATTCTCTTTGAAATCTTTGTAGATGAAGAGACCAGCGAGAACCAATGGTCGGTTCAATTAGTGGCGTTGCTACTAGCGTTGTTTCAGCAGACTATTCTTTACTCAATGCCGCCAAATAT
>JAHFAE010000093.1:0-5165 GCA_023250675.1 Oligoflexia bacterium
TTTTAAATATTTCAGAAAATCCCCTCGATGACACAAGGCCATCTCAATGGTCTCCCTTTGATCGCGAAGGTGTGAATTGCCAAAATCATGATATTATAAAAAATGGAGTTCTTGATTTCACGGCGCACAATTGTTTTACCGCGTCTCGAGCTAAGATTTCTTCGACCGGTAATGCCTCAGGAGGCTCAAGATCGATCCCCGGTATTGGCCTAAGCGGCCTCACCGTAGGAACAGGAAAGTCATCGTTAACAGATCTTTATTCTGCCCTCAATAATGGCCTCGTCTTAAAAAGATTTTCTGGAAACGCAGATCCAGTCTCTGGGCAATTCAGCGGAGTTGCGAAAAATAGTTGGTGGGTAGAAAACGGCAAAAGAGATCAATCTTTAAAAGAAGTTATGATCTCAGGAAATATGTTTGATTTATTAAACAGTATTAAAATGGTGGGCTCTGAAATATTTCGCCAAATGGGGAGTTTCGACTCACCCTATATTCTTATTGATGGGGTCAGTGTCACCAGTCAATGAGCGAAATATTTCTTCAGCGCGCCCTTGAGTACATAGATGCAACGGGCATTGAATTTGTACCCACAAAGCGTCTTGCTGTTTGGCGAAAGTGGGGTCTGCCCGATCTTCGCGGATTCACACCACATCTAAGGCAAATCCGAATTAACACCGACGATGCCCCACGTTTTTATTCTACAAAAAAGACTTTAGTAGAAACATTTTCTGAATCTGAAAAGTGGCTGCTCCATGATCTTATGCATATTATTTTTTACGATTTTGCAGGACTTCACTTAGGAAATGAATGTTGGCAAGATAGAGCGCGATTTCTTGAAATTCATTTAGCCAGTGAAGCTTTAGCTGTTCTAACATTGGACTACCATGTGGTTCCCGGTTCTTTAGCTGTAGATTTTAACCCAAATGATTGGGAACAATTCATTAAGATCAATCCCCAGCTTCCTCAACACACGACCTTTGAATTTTGTGATAAACTCGTCAACCACTACCTAACAGGAGCCGAAAAAGTTTTTGGTTCCCAGTTTCCAGTGGGGCGAGCGACAAAAAATAATTTAGCAAAATACAAAAAATGGTTGGGCCATGAGTATCGATATGCTGAAAAACAGCGATACTACACTAATGTTTGGCACGAAGATATCATGGGTAAAAAACCTTCGCATGCCCAAGCCGTTGTAGAAAATTCTGCAGCAAGCACTTCAGTATGGGAAGTGATCAATTTGTTGACTGACGAGCGGTACGCAGAAAAATGGAAAAATTTTACCGCTGAAATGAGCGCCGTTGCAAAAAAAGAAACTAATTATTTTGATTTTTCCCCCAAATACCGAAGGCCAAGAAAATCATACGATTTCAGATTTACTGATATCGAATCACTCAGCCAGAGTACTATTTCGGATTCATTAAAAGAAATACGCCCTCCAAATTCATCGGATTTATTTTTATTTTGGCAAATTCTGGCGACGGTTCCACCCACGCTTTTCAAGGCTAAAGATCGCAAAGCTATTCAAAAAATGTCCTTAGAAGCTCAATCGGCAACAATTGATTCTAAAGTTTGGAAGCACCTATTCTCGTTATGCAAACAGGTTTTAACGCGTTTAAGTTGGAGCCAAAATCAACAAGGCCTATCTACATTCTTCCTTCCTTGACATTGCCTTAGAAAAGTCCAAATACTCGTCGCAGAAAGACAAGATAGATATGGAACCTTTAGGACAACTTATTTCCCACCTCACCTCGTTTTGGATGGGACTAGGAATATTGCTCATATTTTTAGAGGTCGTCACTCCTCTTTTTGGATTTATCCTTATTGGAGGATCGGCCCTTCTTGCCGGAGCGGGAGCCGCCTATGGATTTTCTTTAGGAATCCAATTGGCGATTTTTGTAGTTTGTCTCATCTTATCATTGGCATTGGTGAGACCAAGAATCTTGGCCAAAATAAATGCAACCCACCATATTCAAGAGCGAACTGAAGCTCTCATAGGTAAAAGTGGTCGTGTGAGCGAAGTTATTGACCCCACATCGGGTGGTTTGGGCCGTGTCATTATAGATGGTGAAGACTGGGCCGCCTTAAGCGGTGAGAAAATATCTATAGACCAAGAAATTAAAGTCAAAGGTTCAGATGGAATTATTTTGAAAGTGGAGAAATTGTAAAAATGGAGAGTATTGGGATGTCATATTATTTTATAGCCCTCATAGCCATGATGATTATTGTTTTTGTGAAGACCATAAAAATTGTCCCGCAAAAACAAGTGATGATCATTGAACGTTTGGGTAAGTTTCACAAACGGGCCGATGCAGGTCTGAATATTATTATTCCATTCTTAGATGCTGTTAGAGCAGGCATCGATCTTCGAGAGCAAATAACGCCCATTGAACCTCAACCGGTTATTTCTCGAGACAACGTCACTATGGCTGTTGATGCCGTGATTTATTTTGTTGTGGTTGATCCTGTGCGTGCCACCTACGAAGTTCAAAATTTAAATTGGGGTATTGAGCAACTCACATTAAGCGCATTAAGAAACGTCATTGGCTCTATGGATCTAGATCACACCCTCACATCTCGAGACACGATCAATACCCAATTGCGAGCTGTATTAGATACGGCTACTCAGCAATGGGGAGTTAAAATATTAAGAGTTGAACTTAAAAATATTAATCCACCCAACGAAATTAAACTCACCATGGAAAAACAAATGACGGCTGAACGATCCAGACGAGCCGTGGTAACCACAGCTGATGGTGAAAAATCTGCTGCTATTCTGCGAGCCGAAGGTCAAAAGCAAAGTAAAATCGTAAGTGCCGAAGGTGAAAAGCAAGCGGTCATTTTAGCGGCTGAAGCACAAGCTGAATCCCGATTGAAGGTTGCACAGGCCGAAGCTCTAGCCATCGAGTTAGTAACTAAAGCATTGGGCGGTAAGGCTTCATCACCTCAATATCTCATCGCTCAAAAATATCTGGAATCTATGAACAATATAGCCAGCAACGCCGAGAAAGTCGTGTTTCTCCCCTATGAAGCAGCGGGTGTTCTTTCGTCTTTGGGTGGAATGAAAGAATTACTCAATGTTAAGCCTGAGCGGAATTTCCCAACAAGTACAGTTTGAGCCAGTGCTTCGTTGAAAATACCAGAAATGATTCGAGCTTCTTTTTGAAGGTCATTGGGATCAAGAATTCTTAAATCAAATACGTCAACACCACGAGAGTAAACTTTTTATTGTTTAAGCCTGGGGTTGAATCCCTTGATGAGTTTGCACAGTCAGGGGCTGACCCATATTATTGAGTTCGTCCGCTAGGGCCGTTTTATTTGGCGCTTGATAGGCGGCCAAAATAGCTGGGGCCACTCGCTTAAACGCATTGAGCGCTATATCTAAATCTTCTTTGGTATGAGTCGGCATCACTGAACATCGAATCAAAGCATTTCCTTTTGGAACGGCCGGGTAGACAACAGGTGTTGTGAAAACACCTAGTTGTAAAAGGTTTTGGCAAACACCTAAAGTCACCGAATCATCACCGATAAATACAGGGATGATCGTCGATGGTGAACCAAGAGTATTTAATCCTAATTGCTCAAAGCCCCGTTTCAAATATGCTGCGTTAGCCGCAGATTTTTCAACGCGACATGGGTCGCTCGTCAAAATTTCTAAGGATTTCAAAGCCGCAGCAGTACTTGCTGGTGCAAGAGCCGCAGAGAAAACAAAGGTTCGAGCTTTGTGTCTCAGCCAATCGATAACATCGGGGGTGGCTACGATAAAACCCCCTTGGCTGGCCAGAGATTTTGAAAATGTTCCCATGATTATGTCGGCAGGAAGTCCAAAGTGGCTGGCGGTGCCTCTTCCACCTTTTCCGACCACGCCTAATCCGTGGGCATCATCGATATAGGTTCTTGCATTATATTGTTTTGCCAATTTATAGATTTGGTCGTAGGGCGCCATATGGCCCGTCATACTAAATACGCCGTCGGTTATAATGAGCTTTCCTGAATCTAGAGGAACTGATTGCAAGAGTTCTTCGAGATGTTTCATGTCGCCATGTCTGTAAACATGAATTTTACCTTCGGCAAGCTGGCAGCCTTCAATGATGCAGGCGTGGTTTTCTTCATCACTGAATATATGATCGTCAGCACCAGCTAGAGCTGTAATGGCCCCTTGGTTAGCTAAGAAACCTGATGCGAAAACAAGGGCTGATTCGGCACCGTAGAATTCGGCTATCTTTTTTTCTAATTCTTCATGAAGGGCAAGGTTACCATTGAGGGCTCGAGAGCCGGTACATCCGGTGCCCCAATATCTTAATGCATTCACACTTGCTTCAATGACTCGAGGATCATGGGTTAAACCCAAGTAATTGTTGGAGCTCATCATGACTAAGTTTTTGCCATGATATTTGACATTGTTGCCGATTGTGCCTTCAAGAATGCGATAAAAAGGATAAAGTCCGGCCTGTCGAAGGGTGTTTACAATCCCCAACCCTTTTGTCTTTGAAAACAAGTCCATTAGTAGTCCTCCAACTTTTTCGAGCAATCCGTGGAACTTACAACAAACACACGCGTCCTACAATAATTTAGTTATGCAGGGCGACATTAATTGGCGTCTTTTGGTAAATCCTGTAAACCTTGCTCTGCTTCCCACCCATAGCTTTTGCTAATTCGTTCATGGGACTATTATTGGCTAAAACCCAAGAAACTTCGCATTCAGAATATTCTGTGGTCATTCCAATTCTTAGCATTTCAGCGGTCAACGCACTTCCCACACCTAATCCTTGATATTTTTTCAATACACCTAAGGCATATCCTCGCACTGATTTTGTGGTTTTGTTTCTTTGGAAGTATCTCCAAAGAAGTCCCGGGCCAATTTTGCCTAGGCAAGGCTTAATCAAGTGATTGTAATTGGGAATCATCAAGAGGCAGCCAATGTCTTTACCGTCAACTTGAGCAAAGGCTACTATTCTAGGGTCAATGAAAAGTTTAAGCATAGTGACCATCTCTTGGATTTGGTTATTTGTAAATTCTTCAAAACCCCAGTTATCGGCCAGAGCCTCGTTAAAAATACCAGAAATAATTCGGGCTTCTTTTTGAAGATCATTGGGATCAAGAGTTCTCATCTTTAGATTTAATTTATCATTGGCGGCTTTAGCATTTTCAAAAATTAAAGGGGGCATGCC
>JAHFAE010000093.1:5175-11827 GCA_023250675.1 Oligoflexia bacterium
GGTGAAGAGATCCATGACCTTGGTGAGACCGGCCTCTTCTAACATTTCATTATAATATTTTGGATTATAAGGCATCAAAAAGTAGGGGTCGTGCTGAAAACCCTCGACCAGAAGTCCTACATAGGGATCTTCTTGGCGAAAGTGAAAGGGGCCCATCATTTCAAGGCTCGGGTACATGCGATGGACTTTATCAATGAGGGCAATGGCGGCATCGCCATGGCCATCTTCACATTCAAAGAATCCAAAATGAAGCCTTGGTTTGTGGTTGCCTATGCGATGAACTTTTGCACCGATTCGAGCCACGGGTTTTCCGTTCTTGAGGGCCAAGAAAAAATGCTTCTCGGGAGTACCTAGTTTGCCCATCATCATTTTCATATGGAATTCTAAGGGCATGACATAACGAGTTGCAGAATGGCTGTAAATCTGATGGGGTAAGCTAAAAAACTGTCTAAGATATTTGCCCGATGTAACTTCAACTAATTCTAGGGGCGACCGCATCATTGAAATGGGCATGGATGTTTGTTTTTGAGACGAAATCCTTGTATCCGTTGATTCCATAGATCTATACCCTCATGAGTCAAAAGAAAGACCTTTCATGATAGGTTCTGGGCTAAAAATGTCAATGTCAAAATGACTTCTTGCGACGAGTGCCGAAAAGGGGACATGCCCCAGTAAACTTTACTGATAATAAATTTCTGCTGGCAAAATCTTTAAATACTCTATTAGAGCGGTCTTGTTACTATCATCTAAATCCGAACCATATTCGTGGCCTGAGTTGTGGTTGCCAAGCTTTCGCGTATCAAAACAGCTGTCTTCTTTTTCACCACAAGGCACTGGAGCTTTACCAAAAAAATCTCTTTGGCTAACAAAACCCATGTTGTGCAAATCAAGCTCTCTGGTGCCAACATTAAATATTATGGGTCTTTTTGCAGCTGGAGTTAAGAGATCTCGAATGGTAGGGACGGATCCATTGTGTAAATAAGGAGCCGTGGCCCAAATTCCGGCCAAGTTTCGAGCTTTGTAACCGTCATTGTGGTCTATGACGTCGGGTCCGTAGTTGAATTGCTTTTCTTCGGCTTCTGTAGCATAGCCCGCAAGATGCTTGTCGTGTTTAAAAAACTCCTTTCCCCTTAGATCGAAAAATTCATATTCTTTGATTTGCGCATCCGTGAAATGATGGCTTACATAGTAGTTTTGCTTCACATTCTCCGTGGCATCATAAATTGAATCGCTAAATTCTTTTCCCTTCACAGGAATATAAAGGTTTCTCAATGCTTGGGGGTCAGTGTTTATTTTGGGCTGTGGAATAATATTATAAGAGTACAAAATCTTTAGGGGGCCCGCTCCAACGGGCTTTGCAGTATGGCAGCTCGCACATTTCTGGTCATAGATAGCTTTGCCCGTAATAGCTAAAGTGGAATTAACAGCAAGAGGATGACCCTCTGGAAAATACTCCTCCCATCTTGGGACTTTTATTTTATGAATCAATCGTTCAAGGCGATTAAGATTGTAAACATTGACGGTGGTTTGACCTGTTTTTTTATCTAAAACCATGGCGCCCAATCCCAATGCTTGGCCCATGTTTCTTAGCATAACGGAATTCGTATTTGCCGCATAATGAAGTAGCGCCATGTGCTTAATTCCCCAAACCCAAGGCAAAGAAACTGGTGCTGTGTAGTCAATGGGATCTTCTCTTAAAACTAAATTTCCGATTCGACCGAAAGCGTCTGTTCGGCCCCAACCAGAAACAGTTTCGCCAGTTCTTGGGTCAGTCCCAACCATGAGTCGACCAAAAAATCGCATTCTTTGTTTGAGTTCGCCGATATCGTCTGTTTCACTAAGTCCATATGTAACTCGAAGTAGTTTTTCAAGGGTGGCGCCCAATGCCTCGCTGCCTTTGAACAGTCGTCCTCTCCAATCCAATTTTTTGGCGACGGCCAGAGTGACAAAAGTACTTGCGCAAAGAATGTTCACACCTAGTCCCGTTTGTTTCCCAAACTCTTTGCAAAAATAATCGTGAATTTTTTTAGATTGCTTCTCAGAGTTTGGAACTTGAAGGTCGTCGAGAAATTTTTTCAAAATTTTCTGGTCAAAAAGCGTAGCGATAGTAGAACTGGCCATATCTTTAAAAAAGCCGCGAATATTTGCCATATTGGGAGCGCCATCCACATGGTAGGGATGACTTTCAAAGCGCACTTCACCGGAGTGGCAGGCAGCACAATTGATACCGACCATCTTTACCGATTTAACACCGTTTATGGTTCTGACTTTTTCTTGCTCATCTTTTTTGAATGCGTCACTTGATTCTGGTGGGTGGTTACTCCAGCTGGCTGTCATCCCTGCGTAGGGCATAAGAAAGTTGCTGGGGACGGTCTCTCTAAGGAGGCCAAATCGGCCATCGAGTTCACTTAAAAAAAGTTTAATTTCTTTTTTGGTGCTGTAGGCGTCGCTGCGTAAAACTTTTAACCAATCGTACGGATAAATATCTGAACCTTCACTTAAATGTTCAAAGAGCGCTTCATCATAGTCGGCTTGGTCGAATTCGTGTGTCATGAGACCGGTCGGCGAAACAATTTTTTCTCCAACCCCCGATGGAAATCGCTTTGGCGATTCGACTTTTACGGCAGTGGCACAAGCGGCGAGAAAAACGAGAAATGCTGTAGCGATTTTTATCTTATTCATTGGCCATCCTTCTCCAAAAAATTTGAGCAAAGGTCATACAAGGGTAGCATTAGGTTTGTGGGTTCAACAACCCTAAAGAGGCTCACTCATGATACGGCTGTTGACGCTAAAATTTCTGAGAATCCGCTTTGATCCCAGGCCTTGGTCTGGAAAATGATTTTTTAATTGATGGGCGAAATGCTTCAATTAAAATGTTTTAAGCTCGACGGGATAAATCTCTAAATTGGGGGCAGGAAGTGATGAAGCTAAAGTTATTATTTGTTTGTTTAGTCTCTGTATTTTTAGGTTTTGCATGCAACACGACAAACAGAGAAACAGACAAAGCACCTGTGCCTCGCAAGCCCGCGACTGTAAGTCTTGACTATTTAAACCCCGAAACGGGGAAGTCATTTGTCGAAGAGTTTCAACAGGCCGACAAATATTTTATAAAATACGAATCGACACTTTTAGGTAAGCTCCCTGTTCCCGCCGGGCGATTGGTTTCAAAAGAAGTGGCCGAAATGGGCGTTGCCCTATCGTGGATTCGACGCAATCCCATCGTCACGTTTAAAGCCATTCGAGAGGGCGAGATTCCAAATAGAAGTTCTATTTTAACAGTGGGTCCTATTCCTATTAATAAGCCTGTGGACCACCAAAATACCGCAACTGTTATCGTCACAAAATTTGCCGATGTTAAAGAAGTATTGGACCATCCTAATGTTTTTACTGTGCGTAATTATGAGAAAAAAATCAGAGATTCCGTGGGCGATTTTATGCTTGCTTATGATGAGACGAACTTTAACGGAGTTGAAAAACCTTGGATGCGCCAAATTATGCCAGAAAAAGACTGGCCTCGTATTCGTCAGATCATTAGAGATGAGGCAAGAAAGGCACTGACCAATGCCACTCTTATTGCGGCCATGCCCGAGGGCGATTACTTAAGTCGCATTGAGCTTGTAAACAATTACGCTCGGTTAGTCCCCATTCATCTTACACAGCAGTATTTTGGTTTTACGGCCGATGACTGGCAAATGCTGAAGTGGTCTCGAGCCACCCAATTTGATCTTTTTCACAACGTTTTAAATGACCTCGAAATTAGAAAAGAGAGTGTTGAAGCCGGCCAAGAAATGCAAAAGTATGTTTATGAGGGGCTTATTCCTCAACGGCGTCGCACACCTCGTAACGATATTATTTCAAATCTCATACGAGCCGCAGATACGAAAGTTTTTAGCGACCTCAACGACCATCGAATTACTACTAATATCATCGGCACGCTTGTGGGTAACGTTGAAACCACCGAAGCGGCCGTGGTTCAAAGTTTAGAGGTTTTATTTAGGCCTGAAAATAAAGAAATTTTGGTTGAAGTAAAACGATTGGCCTTAGAAATTGAAAATCATTTTGATTTGAAAAAATCTGAAGAGCTCATGGGTGAATTTTCAAAATACGTTTGGGAGGCTCTAAGATTTGATCCCGTAAACCCTTTTGTCGTTCGATATGCTAAAGAGGATTTTACGTTAGCTTCAGGAACTCCGAGGCAAACAATTATCAAAAAGGGCTCCGTAGTCTTGGCGGGTACCCATTCGGCCATGTTTGACGAAGAAAATTTTCCAAAGGCCGAAGAATTTTCAATCGATCGAAAACAAGGTGGACGAACCTATTTTCATTTAGGCTATGGTCACCATCGTTGCTTGGGCGACTATGTCAGCGAGATCCAGGTCCCTGAATTGGTACGTGCTGTATTGTTATTGCCGGGTGTGCATCCTGCCAGTGGGTTCCGCGGCCAAGTGATAAAGTATGGGGGATTGCACCCCAATTACCGAGCCTTCCCCGAGAGTTTTGTTGTGGAATACGATGCGCCAAAGAATGCCGAAGCCATTCTTGCTTCAAATAAAGTTCAAGTCGTGGATCAAAATTTTGCTTTTGAAGATTATCTGATGGATTTTAATCGTGATGACTATAGGGAGTGTTTAAGCCAGTCGCCTAAAACTATGCCAGGCTATTTAAGTGTGATGAAGTATCTCTATACAATTGACGGAGTCATCAATTCCCATGCACGGGGCGATTACAGGTATGCACTTTACTGGTGCCGTTTGAAAAAAGAATTTCGTGCGTGCTTGAAAAACGAAAATAAAAACCCCAAGAATAAATTCAGCTTATATGCTCCAAGTTCCGCCCATTCTGCGGCCCTTGAAAAATGCAGTCGCAATGGATTATTGAGGCCAGCAGAAGCGGCCTTTTACCGCAGCGTTGTATTGCAAGACAAGGTGGATTTGAAATCAATTCCTACAGACCAGGCAGAGCGTGTGGGGGGATGGGAGTTTGAAGATCAAATTAAGTTTTATGATAGATATACATATAGAGAGTGCTTTTTAAATCCTGCGGGGCTGAAGGCATTTCCCGATTCTGAGAGAATGATTTTTTACGCTCGACTGCCTGTGGAATTTAGAATGTGTAACGGACCCGAAGTTTTGAAATACGATTACTTTGGCAAATATCTTAAAGAATTTAATATTCCATTTGGCACCACCGTAGAAAAACAATATCCCGTCTGTAAAGATGGCAAGTACAATCCTGAAACCGGTCGGTACGAAGGGGGTCTTTCAGATACTGAGAAGTTTTGGTATCCAAAGTATATATTGGGTCGCAAGTAATTGAAGAATCTTGAACAGGCTTTGATTGTTTTGGTTTTGGTGGAACATCTCTATTTTTTGGTTTTAGAGATGTTCCTCTGGCAAAAGCCCAAAGGTTTAAGAGTCTTTCAGATGACATCTGAGTTTGCTAAGTCAACTGCGGTCATGGCTGCCAATCAGGGTCTATACAATGGATTTTTGGCCATGGGTTTGGCATGGGGACTTTGGTTTTCACCTGTTGAATTTTCTCATTCAATTTTCATATTTTTTCTTTCTTGCATATTTATCGCCGGGATTTATGGCGGTTATTCTGTGAATCGGCGGATTTTCTTTTTGCAGGGAGTCCCAGCTTGTCTTGCTCTTGTTCTGGAATTCTGTTCTGGAGTTTTGTAGCTTTTCCGTAGAATGGGATGTTTCCGCGTTAAACAGTCGTGAATAATATTCATTAAAATTTTAATGAGTCCTGACATGTTAGTTCTAGAATGGCATCGATATTGAACTGTTTTTACTGACGGAGCGCTAGTAAAAGTGGAGCATTTGTCAGATGACCAAAACAACATTGATTGCCACTATTTTGATTTCGGCCATTGGTAACGCAAACCTAACTCCCAGTAGTCTTAAGGGAAGTTATTTAGGTTCTAGTGGATCTAAACCTTGTTTTGTGGACGTCATTTATGAAGCTAGAAATCGAGATCCCAAGGATGGTTCGGCTGTTGTTCCGGAGTGGTGGGTTTGGGTTTCACTAAAGAATCATAAAGGTGAAAATATTCTTTCAGATTTTCAAAATTTTTCTGATTCCCCCTATGACAAAGAGCCTTTCAACACATTGGCTTTAGAAGAAAAGACTTTTCAATCTATGTTAGACAACGCGGTCAACGGCGTTGGTTCCATTTCGACGTCAAACCGAAACACCCATAACAATGGGCATTTGCGGGTTTATTCGTTGATGTTTTCATTTGCTGGCGACCAACTTGTTGCGGTCTCTGGCAAGAACACTCGGGACCATTCTTTGCTTAAGAAAACAAAACAGATTGTTTGTAAAGATTTAAGAAAAGTGGAGTCTCATCTAAATGACTTCAATGAATATTTTCCACCAATTTTCATTTTGAATTATCGGTAATAATTGGGCCATATGGCCGCGCGCGCTATAGAATAAGTAAACATATATATTGACTTGTTCTATATGGAGGCTCGTTAGCCAGGGCAATCGCATTTAATTTTAGATTTGAGCAAATAATGTCTGCCTCGTGGGACCAAGCACTTACAATAGCTATTGCAGATTTGGAAACACCAGACCTTCTCAAGGCACCCCGTAAAACTTTACCATCAACACTGACAATTTCTCGCAAATCTGAGGTCAT
>JAHFAE010000094.1:0-2028 GCA_023250675.1 Oligoflexia bacterium
CCATCCCCAAATGCCAATGCGCACCATTAGCTTTAATGTTCGTTTCATATTATTGACAGTCTTACATAAATCTATGAATCTTTAAATAAGGGGATGCCATGGTAGACGAAAATAAAATTACTCCTCAAGAAGTTTATTTTGACCGGCGCAAGTTTCTCGCACAGGGGAGCCTTTTAGTTGGCGCTTATAACTTTGGCAGCCTATGGCCCCTTAAGGCCGCCGCCGATGTGAAGTATCCGGCACCTGCTCATTCCGCGTTCAAAGTTACTGACTCAGATCGCCCGATGACTAAAGAAGAACTTGCCACGTCATATAATAATTTTTACGAGTTCAGTCTTGAAAAAGATGGTGTAAAGCCATTGGCAGAAAAGTGGAAAGTTCCAAATCCGTGGAAAATTGAAGTTGGCGGTCTCACCGAAGAAAAGAAATCTTACACCATTGACGATCTAGTCAAAATGGCGGGTCCTCTTGAAGAAAGAGTTTATCGATTTCGATGTGTAGAGGCATGGTCAATGGTGGTTCCATGGACGGGGTTCCCGTTGGCAAAACTTATTGCCAAATTAAAACCAAAAAGCAGTGCAAAGTATGTGGCTTTTACTTCTTATGCGAATCCTAAAGATTTTCCTAATATTCAAGGGCAACCCCATTACCCTTGGCCTTACCGAGAGGGTCTTAGATTAGACGAGGCCAATCACCCCTTGGCCCTTATTGCAATGGGCATTTATGGCAAGCCATTACCTGCGCAAAATGGTGCCCCCATTCGTCTTGTGGTGCCATGGAAATATGGATTCAAGAGCATTAAATCCATAGTAAAAATTGAATTCACAGCCGAAGAACCGCCGACACTTTGGAATAAAATTGCTCCCGACGAATATGGTTTCTTCGCCAACGTCAATCCCGAGATTGACCACCCTCGATGGAGCCAAGCCACAGAAAGAATATTAAACGGAAAGCTCTTTCCCACCCGCATTAGGACTCTGAAATTTAATGGATACGAAAAAGAAGTTGCGTCCCTTTATGCTGGCATGGATTTAAAGAAGTTCTATTAGATTGATAATCTAAAATTCTAAATTTCAAATACAAGTAGAACTTTATTCGACGAACATGCCCAAATGGTCTTTCTGGTGAATTTGAAAAATATCTAAATGGTTTAGACTGTACTGTGGTTGTAGGTGCTCATGGTAATATGGCAGACTCTATAAAAATTAATTATGGAGACTCCTTCAAATAAAATATATCGAAGTCCGCAAGAACTTCATTGCTGGTTTTAATTGTAGCAATAAGTATTTTGGCTGATTTGACCTCAACTTTAAAATCGGTAAGATTAAAAATGTAGCTACCTTGAATTCTGTAAACTCCCTTATCTTGAGACATCTTCACTTTGATATTCGCAGGTTGGACTTGGCCATGAATCTTCCATTCCCCTTCAATCTCGGCATCGGTGCTATCTTTTATGGGCCAAGAATTTATTTTTAAAGATTTTAATTCAAATCTAATTTCAGGGTAGACAACAGCGTTTTTTCCAGAGGTTAAGAGTTCATTCTTATCATCACAAACATGCTCTTTTGGATAATCAGATAATTCGTAGTTTATCCCCAGGGCTTCGCGCATATGACAATCACGCCCTTCACTTCCAGTTGCCAAAGCACTTAGGGGAACGGCTAAAAATCCTTTAGATTTATTTGGTGAAAGGAAATCAAACTGTAATTCACTCTGGATTTTCTTAGCCACTCCTTCGTGAGTACCAAGGGAATATTTTATTTTGAAATGAATTTGGTTTTCTAATCTTTCTGCAATTATAAATTTAGAGAGGTTTGAGTCTGCTCCAAGCCCTGAAGAAGATATAAATACAAAGATTAAAAGAATTTTTATCATCACACCAATGAGATTTGCAGAAAAGAGGATAGGACTCAAGCGACAATATGGTTTTAGATCAAACCTTCAACAGTTAATTTGAAACCTGCTGTCCCGAATTTAGCTCAACTTATAAAAAGACGCTCCTTCTGGAAGTCTTTTGTTAAGGATCAA
>JAHFAE010000094.1:2068-11672 GCA_023250675.1 Oligoflexia bacterium
GACGAAATCTCGGAACTATTTTGCCATTGATTTCTATACTCTCAAGAAACATTCCCTTAGGTCGAACCCACATATTACCTAAATTATTTTCATATAGGGCCTCATAGAGAACCAATTCTTCAAGGGACTCAGTGTGCCTGACAACTCCGTGAACTTTATATCGCTTCCCTTTATAATGTTCATAGAGACTTCCAATGGCCAATTCAGACTTTTTGATACTCACAGTATGAAAATAGGGCACATCTCTGATTTGTTCAAGATTGGAATTGTCTCGCTACCGGCGCCGGTAGTTGTAGTGCGTCATCAAATTTAGTGGCAGCGGCCGTGAGACCTTTCACGAAGTCCCGGCATACCTACTTGTTAATGAACCTATCCATATGATCAAAACCAAAACTTTCTATTGCCGCTCTGGCATTATGTGTGCGACATAACAATCTGAGGTTTGAAGTTTCAGTTTCCCCCCGCTTTTCGAGATTCATGATCCGTTATTATTTGAAAAATGTTATCGAATTGACTGTACCTTGAAACTAGGTCTTGGGGCGGCGCACAATGAACTTGACCGACCACGCCTCAAGAACTAAAAAGAAGGTTACATTTTAAGCAGTAAAGCAGAAGCACTTCGGGAGGTTCATTTGGATTTCATAATTCGGGCATTTCAGGGCGGCGGCCCCTTCATGTTTTTTATTTTGCTCTTTAGCGTTTTAACTCTGGGGCTCATCATCGAACGAGGTCAGTTCTTATTTTTTAAAGTCAAACTCCCGACCAAAGATTTTAGGCAACAGATTTTGGATTTACTCATTCAAGGCGATTACCGTGCCGCAGAAATGTTTGCCCAATCCCAAAGACAAACATGCCTCGGCCGAATCACCTCAACCGCATGCCGACTTCTTGGCAACGGCTCAGGACAAGAAGAAATTCAAGCCCGAATGGACGACCACCTTTCAAGAGAAATATCGTGGCTAGATAGACGGACAGGATTTTTAGCCATGTTCGGAAACGTCTCCACATTACTTGGCCTTTTAGGAACCATCGTAGGAATGATCCATTCTTTTGCTGCCGTCGCAGGCTCCGCTTCAATGGACAGAGCTACACTATTAAGTAAAGGAATTTCAGAAGCTATGAATTGCACGGCCTTTGGCCTTATCGTCGCAATTCCTGCCCTTGTGGCCTACGCCTATTTTCAAAACAAGACAGATCTTCTCATTGAAGAACTATCAGAATCCACTGCCGAGATATTTCACGATATGGTTTTTCTGACGGAACCCGCTTCTCTAGAAACTCCAACGGAGGCTATTGCAATGAACGCTTTGCCTAAGATGAAGCCACCCGAATTGGACGTCTGATTAAATGCGACAACTAAGGATTCGAAAAAAACTAGATGCCGAAATTAACTTAGTCCCTTTTATCGATCTTTTGTCCATGTGCATATGTTTTCTTCTTATGACAGCAGTTTGGATGGAATTAAGCGCCATTCAAATTAAACAAGAAGCAGGGACTGAAAGTTTTTCCAAATCTGAAAATTCAGAAGTATTGAATTTGAATTTCTTGAGTCAAAAACAAATTGAAATCGTAAGCACAATATCAAAAAACTCAACTCGATTCATTATTTCGGGAAAAACTTATGAGGAGCTCTTAATTCTTCTTGGTAATTATCTAAATAAAACTACAAGGTCCCAGATTAACTCTGCCCGAGTTAAGACAAAAGCGGGAGTCACATATGGCCAATTGGTTTCAATACTTGATTTACTTAGAAACCATGGCATCTTGAATCTTGGAATTGTCCCGGTGAGAACCCCATGAGTTCTCTTGGCACAATAGGTTTTCATAAACATCTTGTAAATCGCGCCAATCAAAAAAAAGTCAAACGGCGCAACTCGCTGGCGGGCCTCACCCTCACTTCAATGGTTGATATGTTTAGTTTACTCGTTATTTTTCTCTTGCAGACTTTTTCTACAGCTCCCAAGTTGGGATCAGTTGCTAAGGGAATTGTTTTGCCCGCAGCCTATAGTGGAAAACCGCTCATCGATGCTCCCACGTTGGCCCTCACTCAAGCTGATGTATATTTGGACCAAAAGCCAATTGGAACTCTAGAAGCAATTCTCAAAGACCCTTCACCTTTACTAACAAACTTGAATTTGACTAGGGAAAAGTGGTTGGCAATTCACCCTGGCGAAACATTTCGTGGGAAAATAAGTTTTCAGGCCCACAAAGATCTTCCAAGCACCATTGTTTCTCAATTTATGGCGCTCTTGCCCTCTCAAAACTATAGTTCTGTTCAAATGGCTGTGGTGGCTGAGTCTAAGAAATGAAATCGCCGATATTAATATTTATGGTTTTGCTTTTAAGTGGTTTGTTGGCTCGTAGTGATGAGGGATACGTTCAAGAAATTGATGATTTGATAAATTCAATTTCAGATCATGACCAAAGCTACATGCAACTCAATTTGAAACTGGCCAATGAGCTTGTTTCAGACCCACCTCCTACAAAATGGGATCAATATAGAAAAAGAGCCATTAATATTTATGAAAAAGTACTCACTGGTTATGGCAGACGTTTTGATCTCCCAGATCAGATAACTCAAAATAAAATCAGGTTTCAACTTGCAAGACTCTACATTGACGAAGGACTACCCGAAAATGCTCGGGCCATGTGGTTTGTTTTGGTTAACCATAAAGAATCCCCAGATTTGGCCAGAGAATCGGCATTGAAATTGGGTGATTGGGTAGAAGCACAAGGTGGTTCGAAGCCTTTAAACGAAGCCAAGAAATATTATGGCATAGCCCTGAGCTTATGCCAATCAACCGAAAGCTGCTCCTACGGGCATTATCGTCTGTCATGGGTTTATCATAAACAAAATCTAGATCTCCTGGCCGTCAATGAAATTCAAAAATCTCTTTGGAACAACAAAGGTGAGATTCGAGAAGAGGCCCTTCGCGATCTGATGATTTTTCTTGGTGGTCTTAATGAAAAAGAATTCCCCGCATTGGATTTAGTAAAGTCATTGGCTAAAAAATTAAACCGCCCCAGTCTCTTAATTGCTCTTGCCCAGAGCCAATTGAGCGCAGGCAATAGACTAGCTGGAATCGCTGCTCTCAATGAATCCTTTTCACAAACTCCCACACTTTATCTTTCTGCAAGACTCCTTGAAGAGTACTATACTATTCGTGATTGGACTTCGTTTCAAAATCTGCTCAATAAAATCTCTCAAACTTTTTCTCAAAATGACGCTACTCCAGACGTAGAAAACATTCTCCATCGCCTTTCTGTTCAAATGGACGGCGAAAGACTGGGGCAAACAAATTATAGTGTATTGTTTAAGAATTTAGCACTTTTTTACCTACGGCTTTTTCCCATGAATACCAACAAAGCCCAGTTGATCCAGAGCTATTTAGCATGTGAGCAAGATTCCCAAGTTCAAATGCAGAATCTTCAAAAGTGGATTGGAGAAGAAAAACAAGCACGCCATAAAGATCTTGAAATTGAATTAAGAAAGCGCCGGGCCTTTATTGCCCAAACCAATAAAATAGCTTCGATTATCATAGGAGAGTCCGAAATTTTGAGTCACGAAGCCAAATCTCACCAAGAAAAAAGGGAGTTTATCTTTCAAAAGGCAAAAGCCTACTATGACTTAAAAGATTACGAAAGTGCTGCGGGTTTGTTTTTGAAACTCTCAGAGATCGACAGGACACCCGATCGCATTTCTCTCACGAGCGAACACCTGCTTTTAGATATTTATGCGCAAAAAAAAGATTTTGCTAAGATCTTAAACCAATCGCAACGCTGGACTCTCAATCCTCAGTTTTCAATTTGGGTCACCCAATTAAAAGACCTATCAGCAGAACTTACTGAGTTAAAATCCATTGCCCAAAATAGCGAATTCGAACTAGCTGTGAGCCAAGGCAATAACAAAAACGCCCTTGAGACTTTTAAGAAGTTTTGCTTGCAAAATATAAAGCTCCCCCAATCCTGCGAGAATGCCCGAATCGTGAGTGTTAATACTAAAAATGAACCCTCTCTTTTATGGGTTTTAGAAAAACAAGGCAAAGACGAAGAACTCATTAATGAACTTGAAGCCTCAGGGCATTTTGCACAAGCAGCTCAAAGAATAGAAGATAGACTCTTAAATCAGATTCCTGTGCGGCAAACAGCGTCAAAGCACTTTCCGAAAATTCGCATTGGCGGGCAAATTCTAACAAAGAGCTCTGCAGATATTCACCCTGCAGAGGATCAAACGTTTCTGCGAGCCGCGCTACTTTATGAATTGGGTGGTGAGTCTCAGGCCAGAGATCGAATATTTCAAAAGCTTATGAGCACCCACAAAAAAGATTTAGGGAAAAATGAAGATCTGATCTTTGATTCTTTGAAAAATTCCCAATATTTATCTTTGAACCATTTTAGCTTCTCATGGAAATCTAAAAATAGACTATTGCTTGCAGAATACTTAGAAGAGTCAGGTCGAGGGAATAAATTGACCCATAATCTCCTCGTCAATTCATGTCAAAATGGGGGACTTATTTGGGAAAAAACTGCTGTTGATCAAATGAAGATGCTCGACCAAACTCAGCGCAAAATAACTTTTTACGGTGCCCACAGTAAACATTTGTTTCAGAAAAGAATTTCGGCACTTAAGAATTTAAGCACCAAAGCGAGTTGTTACCTGCAAGGGGCAGACTCGAAGCTTCGGGTTGTCATAGAGTCCTTGGTGGCCTGGAGTTTTTACGATTTAGCTAAAGAGATTACGGCAGCATCTATACCTAGTGCCTTTTCTTCTGCTCAGATTTTAGAGGTTAAAAATAATTTGGATAAAATGGCTCAGCCCTTTGAGGCCGCCGGGAAAAAATATGATGATTTGGCCCACGAAGCTTTTAATGAAATACCAAGCCTTATTGAAAAAACGCTACTTGCCAACAAAATATCCAAAAGAGATATTTCAGGAGGTTTATTTTACTTGAAAGCTAATAATGGCCCATCGGGTAAAACGAGCCACTTGCAGAGAGAAAATGCTATTTCGCAATTAAACCAAGATCCAAATTCTTTAAAACCACTAGAAGAACTCAAAAATTACTATGAAGCGCAAAAGCGGTCTCACTTGGCCTCTTACTTTCAGGGGCGACTAAAAATGAATTCCAAGCTGGAGGCAAAACAATGAATGACTTAACCGGGCAAATTCCTACGGGTCCTATTAAGAAAACCTATTCTTTTTTTAGATCCAAATCACTCTCCCCAACCTCCTTCAGCCCTGAAATATTTGTGCCAGTACGTCTCGTCGTATTTATTCGACCTTTATCTATTATATTGATCGTCTTTTTTGCTAGCTTGATTCCACCCCGTTCTATTGCCTCCCGTCAGCCCGAAAAGAATAAGACCCTGCACTTTGAAAAAGTTATCGTAGATGGGCAAGTTAATAGCCCAGAAGTCAGCATTGTGACGGGGGACGATGATTTGGATTTACCCGGTCTACTTAGATTGCGCAGAAATTTTCTTGATCAAACCATCAATGAGGGTGGCGAGGAGCTCAAGTGATTGCAATCTGTAACCCTGGGGGAAATATTATCAAAGTAGTTCCCGACCGCTGGCAAGGTGGTTACCATCACATATTTGGTTTTGTAACTGAGGCTTCAAGGGCTTATGGGATTCGGAAGAGGCTGAAAACGGGCCTCAAATTAAATGATCTTCAATTTGATTTTGAGTTTTCTATTGCTGCTTCGGACCTTCACCCCATCAAAAATTGCCAAATTGTAAAATTAGGACACTACTGGGAAATATCTTCTGGCCAAAGAAGTTTTTTACTTCGTGAAGTCAAAAATACTGATAAATTTGAAATCGAACACTCAAACAAAACCATTTCAAACAGAATCATTCCTCATCTCTTAGTTTTTTTGTTTTGCCCCCTAGCTCTTTTATTAGCAATCAAAGAACCAGCCATGGAACAAACCGAACAGAAG
The DNA here is from genome assembly GCA_023250675.1 of Oligoflexia bacterium. Lineage (GTDB taxonomy): Bacteria > Bdellovibrionota > Bdellovibrionia > JABDDW01 > JABDDW01 > JAHFAE01. Next base: position 8,014 of record JAHFAE010000094.1, read on the forward strand.
TCTGAGCCCGTAATGGTGAGGGTATTTGAAGACAAAATAGTCCCAATTCCCTTTGCAAAAACTGAGACCTCTCCTAAAAAAGCACCCGTAAAAATCTCTGAGAAATCACTTCCAAATTACTTGGAATTTTTAAATCTATTGGGTAAAAAAGAAATCTCAAAAGTTTCAGGGGGAATACCAACAAATCTGAATTCTTCAAATGGCGCAGGTGACGTTGGCAAAAGAGGAAGCGGCGGTGAATTTCTTGCAGGCCTAGGCGAAGGACTCAAGAGAACAAGTGTGGGTAATACAGGTACAGAGGGCTTTGGTGGAGTCGGCACCAAGGGAATGGGTGGGGGTCATGGTGGCTACGGCACCGTATTGATAGCAGCGGGTGAAGGACCGAGCCTTGCAAATGGACCCCTAACAAGAGAAGAAAACAGCGAGACAGGTCTTGACCGAGCTGTCATTCAGGCGACCATTGAAAAGTATTTAAGCCAAGTGAAGAACTGCTACGAACAAGGCCTTAGAAGAAATAATACCCTCGGCGGTCTTGTGACAATGAGTTTTGAAATTAACCCTGATGGAAATCTTAATTTTGCCAAAGTAGCAAAATCTACTTTGGGTGATGTGCAAGTAGAACAATGCATGTCACAACGAATGTTGGATTGGAGGTTTCCTTCACCAAAAGGCAAAGTGAGTGTAAAGATAACCTATCCATTTTTATTAAGATCATTAAATTCGTGAGGAGACCCGAGATTATGACAAACTTAATTTTCTTTATGGCGACAATATTGTGTTTTACACGGGCTCAAGGCGCAACTCATGAGGATTCTCTTCAACAAGAAATGCAAAAACTTGATTTACCAAGTAATGTTTTGCCGGCCGCCGCTAACCGAGAAAAAATATATGTTATTCAAGATCGATTTTTGCCCCTAAAATCCCTCAATGAAATTTCATTGGGCGTGGGGCAAGATCTCACGTCGAATAGTTATTTAATTTCAAAACAAGTTGAACTCAATTATCGCTATCATATTGATTCAAATTGGGCCCTCGGAGTTCAAGAAAGTCTTGTCTCAACAAATTATAGTTCCGCAGCCAAACGCCTTGGGAATTACGAGGCAAGTGCCACAGACATCCCACTACCCCGAAGTCGTACCGATCTCACGGGCGAGTACAATGTGTTTTATGGAAAACTTCGGTTTGACCCCACTCGAGTTTTTTACTTTGATCAATATGTTGGTTTTGGTTTGGGATTTACAGAATTTAATACCGGTTTGCATGGGACTTTGGTTGCCGACATAGGTCTTGTGTTTTGGATTTCAAAATGGGGGAGTGCCCGCCTTGGTCTAAAAGATTATTTTGATACCGACCATAACATACTTGGCCATTTCAACTTAGGAATTGTGTTTTGAATTTAGCTCATCTTTTTCTAATTGCTGTCACTTTGACTGTCGCTTCAAGAACAGATGGTTTTGTTTCTCCAAAAGGTTTTGTAACTCCAAAACTTTTAGACAAAATAACTTTTCAAAGCACTCCTCAGAGTTTTTTTAATCTTTGGGTCAGAAATTACTCTTCCGCTATTCAACCAAAAACTCATACAGAAACTCAAGCAGAAACTCTGACCCAAACTCAAATCATAGAAAACAAAATTGAAAGAGAATTAGACTCTTGGTTATTAAGAAACTCCATTTTAGTTTCTCCAGACCAAGAAAAAATAATTGAAAGAATGCCAGATCGCCCGGTGTTAATAAGCCTCAAAGCCTGGGTTTACTTACGACATGGGTTAAACGGAGAAGAAGTCCTAAAAAAACTCCCGGCAAATAATAAACTTAAACCCCTTTTAGCCGATACTGTGGCTATGGCCCACGCCAAGCGTGGAGAGATCAATGCTGCTTTACAAACTTATCAAAATCACCTCAAACCCTTTTTAGAAATAAACCACGACGCCGTTGGTCTCTCTCAATTCTACTTAAAAGTAGCAAGGCTTTATTATCAAGCCGGGCAATTCGATCTTGCCCAAAGCTTTTACGAAAGAGTTCCTACGGGGGCCACCCAATATTTGAAAGCTCGAGAAGAAAGAATTTGGACACTTTTAAAACGAAATGATCTCTCTCATCTCAGGGGTGAGCTAAAAACATTAACCTCACCTTTGTTTGATGGCCATTTTGCACCAGAAATTTACTTGGTACGCGCCGTCGCCAACCTCTTATTTTGTTTTTATGAGGATCTGGAAACAGATTTTCATAATTTTACCGTATCCAACAATAGGTGGGCCGTACTCATAGACAGTGCACTGAGGGCTTCGATTCCTCCATTTCCCTTTGAGCCAGACCTGTTTACCAAGTTAGCTCAAAAAGCCGTTGAAAAACTAAATGAAGAGCAGAAGAAAAGTCCCCTAGATTTATCAAAAGAGATAAGCCTTGCCCAAACTCAATTGCGAAAAGAAATTCTTCGTCAATGGAGAAATCAAAAAATAATTTTAGGTGAAGCCATTAGAAAAATGCGCTTTGTAAAATTGGAGTACATGAGCCAAATGAAACAACTCTCATTAAAAAAATCAATCAAGCCAGACCTTGTGGCAAGTGGCGGTACCATCGTACCGAGTCGGCCATTTCAGCTCAAAAAAGATCAAATTATTTTTCCCCTAGAAGAACAGATTTGGGCTGATGAATATTTTAAAATGCACGCTGCCGCCCAGGCCATTTGTCGAACAACTCGGTAATTTATTCTTAGTCATTTCAGCCACTTCAAGACCAATGGCCCTTTAATAATTCTGTCTTCATAGGACTTTGGTCCTGTTAACAAACCAGACATTTTTGACGAAAAACACTATGGGAGCGACAAATGGATTTGCCTCTTTCTAAAAAACAACTTCAATACATTCTTATTTTTGCTTTGGCCTTTGTAATCAGGTCGATTTTTGTCATTCAATGGGCAAATACACCTTATTTTAATGCCCCAATTGTTGATGCCGTGGAACATGAAAATTGGGCTCTAAAGATTTTATCAGGAAAAATTATTGGAGATTACCCTTTTTACCAATCCCCTGCTTATCCCTACTTGCTCGCTCTCATTTATAAAATTGTCGGGCACTTTCCACACGTCATACCTTGGCTTCAAGTTCTCGCCGGTTCTGCCACATGCGTGCTTGTGGCTGTATTCAGTGAAGCTTGCTTTGGGCCATTCGTAGGTTTTTTCGCAGGTTATATCTGTGTTCTCTATAGGCCCTTCATATTTTTCACACCCCTTCTGATGAAAGAAACATTCACTCTTTTTGCTTTCGCAGTTTTTTTGACCATGATTATGAGAGCCCATTATAAATGTAGAAATATCGATTTTCTCTGGGTTGGCCTTTCACTGGGATTTCTTGCACTTTTTCGAAGCAACGTGCTTATTTTTTTTGCGCCCCTTTTTATTTTTTGGCTCATTACAAAAAAATCAAAATTCAAGATAGCCGCCGCCCTTTTCGTCGCGGGCCTCTTCGCACCCATTTCTCTTGCGACAATTCATAATTGGTTGGCAAGCGGCGAATTTATACTTATTAATCATGGGGGCGGTTATGTCTTTTATGTAGGAAATAACGAGTCTTCCAATGGTGTCGGAAACTTTCCCCACGAAATTTCTTCTTTCCCCACTCAAGAGCAAAAAGATTTTAAAAGAATCGCTGAGGTGAGTTT
>JAHFAE010000161.1 GCA_023250675.1 Oligoflexia bacterium
AGTTGAAACCGTTTTCCCTCCGGTTGTCTTTTGATAAGGAAAATTCTTATCCAAAAGATCTTGTAGTTCTTGGGCTTCTTCTGTGGTCCCGTCTATGGCTATATCAATATCTTGATCAAATCGGTAAATATGAGGAATCACAAAATCTAGGCGGTGCTCAGGAAATTTCTTAAGGCCTTCATCAGCCTCCATTTGCCAGCGGGTGTTCGTTGCAAAACTTGTGGCGGCACCACCAAATAAGTACACAGCCAACTTATTTTTTTCACCCCAGTATTGAATAAACTGAAATTCTGGAATTTTTTGTAAATGTTCAGTAACTCTTTTCTCAAATTCAAGAAAGGGTCCTGTTTTATGTTTGGCATCAAGTGCAGTTTCAGAAGCTGCAGAGGCTAATATCCCGCTACATAATAGGCTTAAAAATGAAATAGCCCTATACACAAAAATCGTCCTACTTAAGTGTTGCGGCTCTACCGTCGTTAATGAGTCTTTCTAAAAGCGAGGAACATCTTGTTGAGCCAGTGCCAGCATTTCTTATTCTTAAAGAACGCTGCTTCCAATCGTCAAAAGACAAAATGGGGCGGCGTTTTGAAACAGCGGCTTTGTGGCCTCTTTCAAGATTGGCAAATTTTTCTTGGGCGGCCTTTTCTCCTTGAAGCCGGTCTTTCACTTTCGCTTCCAAATCGCGAGCTTGATCGCCAGTAATACTCCCCGATCGTACGATCGCAGCCACTATAGCTCTGATCAAGGGCCAACGGTCGACAATAATGGCTTCGGCAACTCGTTTTCCTTCGTCTAAGAGTGCTTTTTGCCTTCTTTCAAATATTTCTCCTTGCCGACCGTTCAATATGGCCTCACCGTCTTGGTTCACTTTGATGCCCACAAGACTAGCATCAAGACCCCAAGTTGTTAGGTATTGAGTTGTGATTTTTCTCATCTGATCGAGATCACCACCCCAGCCCCCATCTGCGTTAAATCCAGCGGCTTCTTGAGTAAGGCGACCGGCCCAGAGTTTAGCGAGCTGAGCGATTGTTCTTTCATAAGTTGGATTGGTATCGGCCCCTGGTACAGGTTTATATCTCGCGTAGCCCTTTAATTCGACAAGTTGGCCTGTTTGTGGATTGGGAACCGATGTTGGTCGAATTGTAATGTAATCTAAAACGATATTTGTTAGTACAGGGTCATTGACCACTGAATGGCCGGCTTCATGATAGGCAACAGTCAATGCGTGAGTTGAATTGGGTAAATCTAATTTAGGGGCAAACTCTGTAAAATCTCTTTCAACATGGCCTAATTTTTTTTGATTTTGAAAGACATCTAAACCAAGGGTCACTTTTCGAGCAGGGCGGTTGCGTGTGACGTAGGCTTTTTGCGATAAATTGTCTTTTACTGTAACTTTAAATTCAAAGGAACTCACATCTTGGCCTTCGACCCCAATTTGAATCAAGGCTGACCCAATTAATGCCCCCAATCGATTGTTAAGAGCCGATTCAACAGAACGGCCCCCTAAATCTATTGCAAAAAAGCTTTTAGTAAAATCCCGTAAAAACGTCTCGTCATAGGTGATTTTAAGACCTATATGTTGCTCCAACAGTCGATTTATTTGTTGGTCAACTAGTTTTTTTGTAACCCCCATCATTTCACCACTCAAAAGAGGTTTTGCTAAAATAACATCGGCTAAGCGACCCAAGAACGGCTCAGGGATACCTTTATCAATTAATGAAGCTCGAATCTTTTCTTTCGTATTGTTTTGGTTATAAACTTCAAGCCTCATGTCATCACTACTAACGCCTTGAAATAATTCTTGTAAATCATTACCGGTAAACTCAAAAACATACTTTGTAAGATCATAAGTCTTACTAGTGACTGAGGAGGTCCAATTTCGCTCGTCAGTAATTTGATAGAAATACTGTTTCAAAAGCGATGCTTTGAGGGCTTTGTCATTTCCGCCCATGTTTGAGAACTCGTCAAATACAATGACACCACCGTTGGGATTATCCATAAGTGCTTTTTCAAATAAGCCAATCTTATGTGAGTCGACGTACCCTCTGGGCGCATTGAAAATATTATTTAATTTACCTTCAAAGTTAACATCCCCTAACGGAATAATCTCAACTCTCTCAGCTGAACCGTAAAGTGCTTCTGCAACAGCGCGGCCTAATTCAGTTTTACCAACACCAGTGCTGCCAACGATGGCAAATGACACAGCATTTTTGCGACCTACGTCGGCATAACGAGCTAAAATGGCATCGGCCACACTTTTAACGGCGGCGTCCTGGCCTATGATTCGACCTTTCATTTTAGCTGGCATTTCTTGAATGCGAGTGATGAGTGCTTTATCTAAAAGGGGATTGTCGATTTTTTTCTCTGGTGCATCAAGTGTAATCTTCTCGCCATTTTTGTCATTGATAACCAAAAGGCGAACTTGCGTTGCATTTTTCTCACTTTCAATTCCAAAAGTAATAACGCCGTCTCGAGGAATATCCCAGCGTGCTCGGGCAGCTTTCATTGCAGCTTTTAGAAAGGCATCCATTTGCTTTGCCACGAGCCGATAGCCGTCCACAACAGAAAAACCAGTGAGAGACAAGTGTTCGATAGTTTCAGGTTTAATTTGAACATTGATATGATATTGATTTTTCATTTCTTCTAGAAATTTATGAGCTTCACGATTTCCCACTTCGATAGCCCCTTCGTGAGATCCGGGGCTAGCAACGGTCCATTCGTCAATACGGCCTAAAACTTCAGGTGCTAACTGGGAATCATCTTTGCCATCAGTTTTTTGTTTAAATAAATCAGAAATATCTTTTGATGTCATTTGGCCAATACGACGATCAATTTCTTCTTGGCTCCAAAGTCCAACTTTATCAGGAAAAACTAATTTTGCCCCTCGATTACTGGTAAGAATAATGACATGGCGATTGGCCTGGCGTTTTTTG
>JAHFAE010000015.1 GCA_023250675.1 Oligoflexia bacterium
GCCACTCTTACGTTTACAAACCGCCAAGTGGGCCAAGCCGGCAGTCAAGTTCTGACCAGTGTCTTAACAAATAACGGAACACGCCAAGCCCATTTAACCTACAGCACGCCGGCGGCCCCTTTCACCGTTGGGGGTACATGCGGTGCTTCACTAAATCCAGGAATCACCTGTAATTTGGCGATCACTGTCGTTGCCGCAGGTGCTCCCGCAGTTCACAGCGATACGGTCGTTTCCACCGACACAAATAATGGAAACTTGACTACAGTTACATTAAATCTAGCTGGGCAAACTGTACCGGCACCCTCATTGGCGATTGCAGATGATAGGGGGAACATTGCTTTTGCTACCACCATTGCTACAACAGACATCACTGGTCCCTCGGGAGACGCAAATAATATCGCTAATCTCACCCCTGCGTTTCAAGAAGCGACTTATACTTTGAAAAATAATGTGGCCGGTGCACCAAATCTTGGTTCAATATCGATTAATCTTACCTACGCAAGCGGCACTAACAATACAATGACTGTTGTTTCTAATACCTGCGGTGGAGGAGCCACATTGGCAGCCAATGGTACATGCACGTTTAAAGTTCGATACACTCCGGTGACAAACTCTGAAACTTCAACCTACACACTAACTGCGACGGCAACAAGCGCATTAAGCGGTACTAACTATACTGCAACCGTCACAAATATTATCGGTAACTCTCAAACCGGTGCCGCGCTTACAATGACTTCACCACTTGATATTGGTTTGGTATCGCCCTCAATCACGACGACTTCTTCGACCTACGCAGTCTCAAACACGGGGGCTCAAACAGCGACTAATTTAACTTTTACAATTACTACTGCAGACTCAGCAAACTTCACAAGGGACAATACTGTGGGTTCTAATTGTTCCACTTCACTAGCAGGAGGAGCGTCGTGTAATATTCGATTTGTTTTTGACCCTTCAGGTGTCATCGGTGGATTTACGTCTATCTTTACAATTGCCGGAGATCAAACAGGTGCAAACCTCACACGAACTCTAAGGGCAGCAACGAAAAACGATTTGGTATTCGGAAGCGACTTTGACGGCACTGAAGGTGATGTCACCGCTGATGCCACTCGGTATTATTTGATTTCAAGGATCACAGCGGACGGAGGGGTGAACTATAAACCGTTACTCAATGTCTGCTCAAAGAGTACGAAGAAAGCATTGGACTCGGCAACTTGTGTTAGTACAAATATCGGAACACTTCTTGGCGGTGGCGCAGCCAGCAATATGGCTGGTAATTTATCAGGTTCTGGTCCAAAAGTCGCGCAAGCTGGAAACAAAATCATCCTCGCTTTACAAAACAAAGATGCAGGCAAAGGGGGCGAAGCCGGTGGTGGAACTTCTACCGTGGTTGTTTGCCAAAAACCGGCAGCGGGAAATGCCATTACCAATTGTAATTACTTTGTAGTCAATGGAGCTGCTCAATCGGGGCAGTTCCCAAGTTTAGCCGTTACGACCACCAAAGTCATTGTGTCTAACGCTGGCAGCAATAAAAATCTCATTATTACTTCGTGTACTTATGACTCCTCCACCGGCACTACTGATGGTACGACTTTAGATACTTCAAGCTGTGTGCAGCATGATTTTACTACAGCAAATCAAGGTTGGTATACATCGACAGCCTATGACAGCGCAGCAGGGCAAGTTGCGGTGGCTTCATTTGATACTTCAGCTGCCACTTACGCTTTGAGAACAAGTGCTTGTACCATTGCAGCTGATAATACAATGTCAAATTGTACGTCGGCTGTCGTCGACAATACGGTTTTAGTTGATAACGGTAACTTGTTTTCTGGTTACTATCCTTCAATTGTTATGAATAGCGGAAACATCTACGTGGCCCATGAGCAGGGTGATCTTAGAATGCGATTAAGACTTTCTTCTTGCGCTATTTCTGGCGCCAATGTTTTGTCAGGCTGCTTTAGTCAGACCGTTTCTACCACAACCGCCACCGGAGCCACACCGACAATCGCGTTGTCGGGCACAAGTGCGTCGGGTCGCCTTTGGATTTCTTCAAGCACCATGTCTGACCAAGACGACAACGCGTCAGACGCAACTTTAAAAGTTTGGCAATGTAATTTACCCCTATCGGCCGGTTCTTGCACAGGTTTAGCTTCAGCTTACTTTACGCAAACAGCTTCAGAGGGACTTGGAGTTATTTATTCTCGATCCTCTTATATCGACACGACCAACAAACTTCTCGTCTTGCCCTTTGAAGCAATCTTTGGCGCCAATTCTAGTAAATCAGGGATTATTAATATGGGATTGTACCCAGAGTATTAACTCCTTATATCATAAATTTTGTTTGAATTTTTTTCGCATTATGATTCTTTAACATCATCGGTCTAGAGGCATGCTCTCTCGAGTGGTGGTAGTTTTTTTTAGATTCTATTTTAATGTAATTGTCCCATCACTTACTGACGATTGATCAAAAAATGGACTACTCACAGAGAGATTCACCCTCACATATAAATAAGTCCCAGTGAGATCAGTCATGGCCTGTACTTGTGCTTTAGTTAAACCTGTTTGGCTATAGGTGGCCGTGGAGCTTGATGACCCAGAACCTACATCATAAGTTACAACCCCTGTAGAAATTCCTCCCACATTTTCTGTAATTGCAAAAGAGGCCATGCTCCATATGCCGCCTGATCTCCCAGTGAGAATCCAAGAGGCTTGTCCTGGAGTGCCATTAGTGTTGGCCACCACAGAAAAATAACTTCGACGGTAGGTAAGGTTGTTGCCTGTACCCCAAGTACTTCCAGCATCAGCACTTGCTCTGTAGATGGGAAATCCGGTGCATCCGCCTCCGGCTGTGTCGTTGGTAACCCATCTAAAATTATTGGCCCCGTCAAGAGTCGCATCACTTTGGGGGTAGAGGGTGACCCCATAAGTGGTGCCTGCGGCTACTTCATAAGGGGAACTCAAAGTAAATGTAGTGAGTGTGCCACTTGCCGCCGCGACCACGCTGCTAATCAAAATATCACCTGAGGTCGCGAGGGCTGTGCTCGGATCAAGGCCGCTTGAAGACCTGATTTGAGCAAACATATTGCCTGACGGGCCGCCTACTTTCCTAATTCTTAAAATCATACTATTGATTTTCATGTATGAAGTTGGAGTAAAAAGGTTTGCATGGGCGACGCTCAACGAAGAGATGATGGTCGGCGAGGTAAATGTTTGAGATTGAGTAGCTGATTCACCTCCGGCGGCTTGGTAAAAGCAACCAACCTCTGCGGTTCCATTTGACTTTAAATTTATTCGGTCACTTAAAACTGTAATTGTGGCGGGAGTTTCAACTGTGGCTAGGCTCACATACAGGTGTTTAGTGGCTGGTGGGATTGTTCTATCAATACTATACTTGCCGCACCCCACATTCAGCCCGGCAGAAATAAGGCAAATAGCCTTTGATAATTTCTTAAAAGTCAAAGGCCACTCCCAAGTTGAATTGAGTTTCAAATCCTGCGTTGACGGTCACCGTTTCATTGGGATAGTTGGTAAATTGATATTCTCTGGCACCGTGATATAGGGCCAAGAGTTCTAGAGGAAAACTAAATTTTGTACCAATTCCAGTTCGCTTAAACAAATCATAAGAAATTTTGCCTCCAAAATAGATGTCTGATCGTACTTTGCTTCCCAAGTCTGGAGTCCCACTCCATGCGGCTGTTTCTTGACCCACTATGAGGTGGGCCCGCCAACGGGGTGATTTCGGGCCCGTTAAGAGTTGAATTCGTTTTACGTCGATTTTGTAATCGCCTTGAGAACCGTTTGAGAAAATAAAAGGTGATATTGTAATTCCTTGGAGCATCGAATATTGGGCGCCAATGTCCCAATACCCAATTCCATAGTAAGCACCTACCGTGTAATGGTACCCGGTCAGTTTGTCGGCAGAACTCCCTGCCACCCCGCTAAATTCTTGTGCAAAGTAGCCCGATTGTAAATGCAACCTAATGGGGGGATTTTCAGAGCGGGACGAGCCTGAACTCATAACTAAAGCAAGAGCTTTGGAGCCCGCAAGAATTAAAAAAAAAATATCATAAATGGGTTTACGATTTTCAATTAATCCCTCAATATAGATTATATTTGCCCACTGAATGAAGCGCCAATAAAAACACGGGGGCGGAGATGATAGTCATAGTCGATTTCGCTTGGTCTAGACTCTGGATTTTGGTTCTCGTGTCACTGCTTTGTATTTTTACTTCTAACACTGCCTGGACCAAACACACAAAGGTCCAGGGACCAATAACAAAACAGCAGTTTCAAGCCCAAGAAAGCGCCAAAGAGAAAGTGAAAGCCGACGCCAAAGCCAAAGTCGAGGCAAAATTAAAAGCCCAGGCAAAAGCCAAGGAAGATGCTAAAGCAGAGGCCCTAGAAAAAGCAAATGCCAAAGCCGGCCCTAAAACTTTAGAAGAACAAAATAAAGAAGACCTTAAAAATCAAATTAAAGAGGCCGAAAAACCCCAAGCAACACCTACGCCCACGCCTCCTCCACCCCAAGAACAGGAAAACGACATGAGCATTTGGGGAACATTTGGAATGGGAATGCCCGCAGGCGATAATAAATTTAAAGACATGTCTACGGGCTATACCTTGGGTTTGAGTTTTGCTAGTCATTCTGATTTTGATTACGGAATTTTTGGCAGTGTTGTTGGCGCAAATTTTGATGACGTCATCACCTATCCCGCCACAGGATATGTAGAATCAAGAAGTTATAAAGTAAGTATTTACATGTTTGGGGGGCGTCTTTCTTACCAGATTTTTGAAGACCAACACATTTTTGCTGATTTTGGAATTGCTTGGGGTACGTCCACTTTGAGTACGGTGTCAACGACCGCACCGATACCTTCTACCTTGCAAGTCGGCTACGCAAAAAATATTAATTATAATATTGGTTATGTGGTCGGGTACCAATACGAATATCCGTTTGCAAATTTCGGCGTGGGTATTGAAGCTGGGTATCGATCAACTTCGACCATTCCAGAACTTGCGATTACTGAGGTTTACGGAGCTCTCTTAGTTAAATATTATTTTAGCAGACCCAAAGCCGCACCATCGGGCCCCGTGGGTTCGGGCGGATAGGGGAGCTTTTTGATTTTATTTCTTATATTATTTATTAATCTGAAGTTTCAGTCAGAAGTTTTTGCAAATTCAAGTCCATATAAGTTTGATGTGAAGTATGACCATGTGGCTTACACTGTCAATAACTCAAAAGACCAATTGAAATTTGAAGGAATGAATCAAACAAGAGTTATTGAAAAAACGCCTTGCACTCAAAAACTAGTTGAAAGATTTAATGAGGATTTTCGAAACCTTGTAAGGTTAAACGATAAAAATGAAAATGAAAACGAAAACGAAAACGAAAACGAAAAATCTCCTTACGATGTTTCGTTAATTGAAGGTGCAAATAATTTTTCAGTTCCAAGGGGTAATAGATTGGGAACCTGGCTTCGCAAATTACCAGCTCACTTTATGTATCTTCATGCTCAAGCTATTATAAAGTGTGGTAGAAAATGATGTTCATGCAAGTTCTCAGCTTTTTTTTAACACTTCAGATCGTATTGGCCCAATCACCAAATGACTTGGTAGAAAAGCTTAACGAAGTTCAAAGGCGTGTTAAATCTCCCGGAGCAGATACAAATTGCTGCGGCCAAAATATAGTTTTTGGTGTTCCTGGCAAAAACCTTGAGCTCGTCGAGAGTGCTGCTTATTTATGTATTAAAAGCATTTGTGGGAGCGAGGAGAAGTCTCAATCTTATATCTACAAGTACGTTAAAAAACTCTGGCAACTTTCTGATGAGCAGCGAGAAAATAAAAATAGAATACAATTGCCTCAAGACAACAAAGATACCATGGAGCAGATTGCAAAATTACAAAGCGATTACGATAAGAAAAATCTTGAGTATCTTAAAAAAGCGGTTGCCCAAAAAGACTTTAAGATTTCAGAAAAATTTAAAGCCTTGGCAAATTTTGTAACATTTTCTAGAAGCGCGGGCGCCGTAGCCTATAAGTCCGTAAGTGAAAATGGCGAATCACAAATTGTTGTTGACGAAGAAAAGACTCGCGCGAATTTAAGTTTTTCATCGCCAAGAGACCAAGACTACGTTATTGAAATTTCTAAATACATGAGATCTTTGTCTATTGGCATGTCTCGAAAAGAAATTGAAACTCTACCTCCTCTGGTTCTTCTTAAGAAGAATTTTCCAAACGAAATAGAAACCAAAGTCTTAGATCAAATGATTGAAAAAATAAAAAATCAACTTGGCGACTCCAATAATGCCAACCCCATTATAAAAATGTACCTCTCATCTGTTACTAACGAGGTTGATTTGGCCGAGATTAAATCCAAGATTGATTCTCATCAAGCTAACGAAGATGAAATGAGGAATATTCTTTCGTTAAATTATGATCTAGCAACCACTTTTCAACTTTTATCAAATTCCAAGGGGAATCCTCTTGCCAAAAGAATGCCCCTCAGTGGCGAAGGCATTATGCTGCTTTCAGGGGGTCGCAAAGAACTCGTGGATCATTTTGATGGTGTAATTAAAGATCATGAAGACAGGCAAAAAGACTATATTTCTGCTTGCGACCAACATTACCTCACTAACAGCGTTTTTTTGCCTGACGATTCGCAAGTAACTGCATTAAGAAAGTTAGTTGAAGATGCAAAAAAACAGGTAGCCACTCATATTTTGCCACTTTATTCATTAAAAACTCAGCTGATGCTAGCCAAAGTCATTAGTAGCCTCACTTTTACTCTTCCACCTTCAGTAAGAGAATACAAAAAGGCACTCGAAAGTCACTTGGCTTCGATGCTGGCCGCCGAAAGAAATATTCTAAAAAACAATACTGAATTGTCAGAACAAGATAATCTAAGTTTTGCGATGATTTTGGCATTTCAATCTAAACTTGGAGCGACGCATACTACTTCTTTTGAATCAAATGACAATAAATTTTGTGGAAGATATATTTATTCTCCGATTTCTGATGAAATATTGCCGCAATACGGGACAGCGTTCTTAAGCTTTTCAACGGCCACAGGACCGACGGGGCCCGCGTTAGACACGATTATTCATGAAATTGGCCATGCACTGACCGACAAACTTACGCCCGAAAACGCAAGCGTCATCAGTCTAAAAAAGTATCGAGAAACTCGAGCATGTTTTGCATCCATGCATAATGACGACTTACCATCTAGAAATTTAAAAGTAGTTATGAATTTAAAGGGTGGAGGCAAACCTAGCGATGGGAGTTATGTTAACGAAGATTATGCCGATGCCATCGGAGCATTGGCGGACAAGGAAATGGTTAATTCAAATCCTTGGTGCCAGTTTTTAAATGTAAAAGGACTAGAACTCAAGTATTCAGATGAATCATTTATTGGGTCAGAAAAAGATGTGCATTCATCAAATTTATTTAGACTTTTTCATTTTGAGAATTTAAGAAAGCGCCCTCTCACAAATGAATGTCGTAATTTTTTTAAAAAAGCTTCTGGAGCACCCTCCTTTCAAAATTGTTTAGAGAAATTCAAAGTTACTGAATAATCAGGATCTTTCAATCTTGCATAAATCTGATTGCAGGTATAGGACTTGGCTTTTCCAATTCAATATTTATTGGAAGGTGGAATATGGGACATCCAACCCTGATTTTAATAATTTTTGGCCTGTTGGTGACATTGACCATAAGTGCTCAAGCACGGCCAGAGTACGCTCTACAAAGAACTACAAATTGCATCACCTGTCACGCACTCCCCATGGGTGCTGGGCCTCGAAACGTGTTCGGTAAGATATTTGGATCACGGTCATATAAGACGGCGGAGACTTCAAACTCTGATCTTTATTATGGAGATTTCAGAGCCGAGTATTTTTCACCCATCGAAAAACCCAGGGAAGCCGGCAAGGCAAATGGTCTGGCCTTGATGGTCGCTGCGGCAAGCGTTAATGTTCCTATTCGCATCAGAGATGACGGTTCAAGTCTTCGTGCCGTTTTGACATATGACATGGGCATACTATCGCAAGGCACCCGTGAAGCTGTGTTTCTTTGGACTCTCCCTACAGAGAAAAATGTTTTTCTGCCCGATCAAGTGTTATTTGGCCGATTCTATGCTCCTTTTGGGTTATTAAGCGACGAACACCGAACCTATACCAAAATGCAAACGAGGACGGCATTTCGTGATTTTAATATGGGTGGTCTAATGGCATGGGATTTTTCTGACAATATGCACCTCGATCTAGCTGTTACAGATGGAAATCCTCAAGCGGGCTCTCTATCTACAGGTGATGTGGAGAGTGCCGTTTTCGCCAATTTACGATGGATTCCATCAGCACTCCCATTTCTTTTCGGAGTCAGTTATACTCACCACGAGTCCCAAGTGAATGACCCTGCAAGTACTCTCATTACACCCGTTGGCCAAGCTGGCGCTGGTTATCTTGGCATAGATTTTAATCGTATCACCAGCGGTCGTTGGAACGCAGTTGTCACTGGCGAAACGGTCATCGCCAAAGGTTTTAATGGCAATACCGAAATGGCAAGTTTCTTTTTTCCATCAGATGGTACGGCAAGTGCTTACCAAAATGCTGTTTCATCAAGTCAGTCCCGCGGGTACTACAGCCAATTCAAATGGGATATAACGAGAAATATCACTTTTATGTACAAGTTCGATTACCTGCAACCTGATGTAAGATTTCCAGGAGACTATTTTTTACGTAACGGCATTGGCTTTAGGTACCAGTTTGAAAGTAACGAAATCGTTTATTTGCGCTATGAGAAATCAACTGTGACGCGACCTGAAATTCAAAACAGTTCGGCCTTTACCGCCTACGATGATATTTGGCTCATGTTACGAATCTGGATCTAATTGGGTCTATTGCACAATGATCGTGGCAGTCATATTTGAGTGAAATCTGCAATGGTAAGAATAGGTGCCAGGAGCGTTGAACTGAAACGAGAAACTTTGGCCTGGGCCAACGTCGCCATTCCATCCGCCGGCGTCAGCCGTCGAAGAATGGAGAAGCCCATCCATATTTGTCCATTTCACTAAGGTACCAACCGAAACGGTTTGAGGCGTAGGTGAAAAAGCCATATTTTGAATGACTACGGGTTTTGTTGTTGTACCTCCGGTGCCGGGTAAAGGATTTATTGTCACGCACGGATTGGGAGCAGGAGTTGGGGAGTTCGTTGGGCTTGATCCGGGAGAAGGCGAAGTAGTTGGGGTTGGAGTCGCAGGGCCTCCCGAGCCCGGTCCCGTTGCTCGATTAAATAGTTGTGACATTGCGGCACAATTGCTCGTGGCGATAAGATTGGCCACATCCATTTGCTCGCCGCCACAATTTAAATATATAAGAGGAAGAATTATTGTTCCCACAAAAAGACCGACCTTTAAGGTGAAAAAATTTTTCACGCTAACCCTTTGGTGTGAACGAGTTGCAAATACCAGTATTTTTAACTAGAACTCCTTGCATGACCTGGCACTTTCCATATTTATCATCAACTTTTGTGTGGTACTGACATTTTACACAGCTCCCCTTTTTTGCAGTGCTGGCATCGCACTTATATGTTTTATCGGCATTCGGGCTAGAAGCGTCAGGGCAATACTTTAAATTTTTTGCTAGGGAATTGGCTGCTGCTGCGCCTGAATCTCCCAGTTTAAGATCAGCTGCCAAGGCTTTACGTCTTAATAGAAAATTTGAACTTCCTACAAAAAATAATCCAGTAAGAAAACTAAATTTTAGAAATCTGCGACGGTCGACCTTATTGCTCATTGAATTTCTCCTAGTAATTATATTTTAGAGTATTCTCCCCCCCAATCAGGCTAAAGATATTCTTTTTCTTTTGCAAGATGACAAGCGTCTGGCTGGTCGTTTGTCTTGAAGTGAATAATGATAATTTAAAAAACAGCCGAATCGTCCCTTTCTGATAAAACTGTAACAGGGAGAAATCAAAGGATGTGCGGTATCAATGCCATTTTTAAATACAATCAAAAGCAAGTAGATTTAAACGACATTACTCTTATGTCTTCTGCCATTCAACACCGCGGCCCCGATGAAGCCGGCTACGCGCTTCTCAATGATGGGTCTTTGGGATTTGGCCACGTTCGCCTCAGCATTATTGATCTAAAAACCGGTCAACAACCCATGTTCAATGATGATGGAACCATCGGCTTAATCTTTAACGGCGAGATTTACGACCATAAAGCGCTCAGAGAAGATTTACAAGTGCGCGGTCATCATTTTAAGACGACGTCTGACAGCGAAGTCATAATTCGTCTATATGAGGAGTATGATTTAAATTTTTTTGAAAAGCTCAACGGCGAATTTGCATTTATTATTTGGGATCAGAATAAGCGTCGATTATTAGCAGTCAAAGATCGAATGGGAATTAAACCCCTTTTTTTCTACAGAAGTCATGATGAAATAATTTTTTCTTCAGAGGCTAAAGGGATCTTCGCCCTGCCCCGCGTTCCAAGGCAAATCTCTAAAGAATATCTCACGGGACCTGCATGGGGAGTTTTTCCTAAATCATTTAGTACTTTTGAAAGTATCGAGTCGCTTAAGCCTGGGCATTTTTTAATTGTAAATCAAAATGAATCACCCGTGGAGAAAGAATATTGGCGTTTAAACTATACTCCTGACTGCAATTTAACTTTTGAAGATGCTCAAGAGAAATTACGCAATTTGTTAGCTCAGGCAGTTAAGCGTAGAATGGTGGCCGATGTGGAAGTGGGCGTTTATTTAAGCGGTGGTCTAGATTCAACTTTAATTTGTGCCCTCATGGCCCAGAATGGGCAAAAGTTTAAAGCTTTTAATATGGGTTTCACGGGCTCTGTTTATGACGAAGCAAGCTTAGCACAGAAAATCGCCAATCACTATGGAGTGCAGTTTGAAACCATCGATTGCTCTATGGAGCTTATGGCTGAAAATTATCTCAAAACAATTTATCACTCTGAACTGGTTCTTTTTAATCCAGGCCCCATAGCCAAAATTATTTTATCTCATTTGGTAAGGTCTCAAAATCACAAGGCCTGCCTTACGGGGGAGGGATCAGATGAAATTTTTGGGGGCTATCCTTATTATAAACTAGAAAAAATCAGACAGTTGATGCTCGGCGGTGGAGAAGAGGCACGCCTCGCCGAAGATCTTTGGAAGAAATTCAAAATTATCGATGAGCGGTCAGAAGGTGTTTTATGGGATGGGAAGAAATACTGGAAGGGGGTTGAACCTCTTTTTGACTTTCCAAGTTTTCACCACGCTCGGGCCCACGATGCTGACAAATATATAGATCAAGCCTTCAACCCAGAATTAAAATTTGGCGAGGATAACAAACCAGGCACTTTATTTGACAAAACTTATGGAATAAACGAAATCAAAAATCTGAATTCTTTTAATATCACTCGAAGTACTTCAATGAATAAATTGAGCGGCTATTTGATCCCAGCCTATTGTGATCGAATGGAGATGGCCAACTCAGTGGAGTGTCGAACACCCTTTTTAGATCGCGACATGCTTAATTTTGCGGGGACTCTGCTCCCAAAATATTGCTTGAATGTTCGGGAGCTCAAAGAAAAATTCTTACTCCGAGAGGCCTTTAAAGATGTTGTTCCATCCTTTATGAAAACCGCTCACAAACATCCGTTTATGTCACCTAATTGGTACACATTCTCGAAAGTTTCAGCGGGCAAAACAATTGTAGATGAATTTTTATCCCGCCGAAAAATTAAAAGCGTCGGCATTTTTAACCCTGCCTTTGTCAGAAACGCAAGGCTTTTATGGAAGATTCTTCCCCAGAGAACCCTTTTATTTAAAAGAGTAGATATTCTCATAGGTCAGATTTTGGGGATTCAAACACTCCATCATCTTTTCGTCGAAAACGCAGTGCCCGCTAGCTCTTCCATAAATATGGTAGATCGAACACCGGCACCCCGATTCGTCCCGTAAGGGATTCTCTGATCCCAGTAAATTGAGAGAACTCCGTAGAGCCGCTAATCAAATATTGATACCTTTAATAAAATTGATGGACTAGAAACTGCGATTAAAAAAGCAAAGAAAAAGACAGGGCTGAAAATAGGGTTTTCAAAGTCACGGGTTGCTTTGGCACCTAGTCAGTTTGAAGATAGGCTTAATTTTTATACCGAAGGTAATTTCAAATTTCTCGACGTAAGAGTTCTAGAACCCCACGATTTTGCTATGATGAAAATGACTCGTCTTGAAACAAGGGATCTTGACGATATTTTAGAAGTCCACAAACGTAAACCACTTAATCCTAAAACGTTGTTGAATCTCTATCTCAAAGAGATGCCCCACTATGTGGGCAGCGAGGCGCAATTTAAAGCTAACTATCTCTATGCTATTGAATCTTTATTCGGGGCGAAAATCTTCACTATTCATAAGGCCAAAATTTCTGCTGGTAAATAAGCCGTCGATCTTCGTATCGTATTTGCCCACACCTTAGAGCCGCCAATGGGCACTTCAGGTGACCAGGTTTTCACGTCTAAAAATATCGAGATTTCAGCAAGATGCCTTACTACAGCCATATATGGAAAAGAGATAGTACGATTTCAACAATCAAAACCACTGGCATAGCCTTGCATATAACCTCAGGCGAACTAGTCAAGTATTTGAAAAGATTTAGGAGATAAAATGAGAAACAATTTCTTAGCTATCGCGGTGATTATTTTAAGTACGACGTCGGCATTTGCCAATCCTACCATTAAAGATCTAATCGGAAAATATGCAGGATCAGGTATTGGTATGCCCCATACCCCAACTTGCAAAGTCGTAATCGACAGACTTCCCAGTTTAGAACGAACAAGAGATGAGATGTATATACTCATACGAAGTGACGTTGGTGCCAGAGTTTTACTTACGACCGAACAAGACCTATTGAGTTCTATTTCCGGTCGAGCTTTGAATCTCCAAGTACAGGGCCAAGGTCAAGATATTTTAAACTTGAGCATTCAACTCGATGAAAATAATCTTCCCGACAAATTGTATCTTACTAATAGGGTTGGTGATAGATCAATTCCTTTAGCCAATTGCACGATCAAAGAAACCCACTAAATGGCCATAAAAAAAATCATTCAAGTCGACGGAACCTTTAATGTTGTCAATAAGAGTCTCCGTGACATAAATACCGCTGACCTCTATCACTCCCTTCTTTCTCTAAACTGGAAGTGGTTTTTAACTCTAGCAGGCTTATGTTTTTTCTTTGTGAACGCCCTTTTTGCTACAGCATATTATCTATGTGGGCCGTCAGCTTTTATCGGCATTGATCAAACCAATAACTTCCCCTTTTGGATCGATTGTTTTTTCTTTAGTGTTCAAACTTTTGCAACAATCGGATATGGCAGAATTTCGCCTCTAGGTTATGTATCTAATATTTTAGTTTCCCTTGAAGCTTTCACTGAACTCATGCTCCTCGCTTTAGCCACGGGACTCTTTTTTGCTCGTTTTTCAAAACCCACCTCAAGATTAATTTATAGCAAAAAAGCCATAATCGGCCCTATCGATGGTGAGAACTTTCTTTATTTTCGCATAGCTAACGCGCGTTTTAATCAACTTGTAGATGCTAGAGTGAGCATGAATTTTCTAAAAGAAGAAACGACTCAAGAGGGTAAAACGTATTACACGCCTTATACACTCAAACTTGAAAACAGCAATATTATGATTCTGGCCCTGACTTTTACACTTTGTCATCCTATTGACAAAGAAAGTCCTTTTTATGGTCTGGGCCCAGAAAAAATCAAGAATCTACCGGGTGATCTATTAATTTCTATTACTGGCACTGACAGCACCATTGGTCAGACGGTTAACAGCCGTTACTCCTATAGTATGAATGACATTATTTTCAATGGTCAATTCGTCGATATTTTAGAATTTTATGACGATGGGTCCGCAGGAATTGACTTGGATATGATCAGCGATATTCAAACCCAAATGGTAGCGGAGGAGGGAATCGAACCCCCGACACTGCGGATATGAACCGCATGCTCTAACCAACTGAGCTACTCCGCCGTCGTATTAGATAGCGGGCAAGTTTAATAATGAGCTTAATTAATGTCAAAGAGATTCTAGGTATTCTAATACCTTAGAGGCGTGGTCCTTGACTTTCACTTTAGGATAAATTTGAGAAATAACTCCTTTTGGATCAATTACAAAAGTACTTCTCACAATGCCCATGAATTTTCTTCCGTAAAGACTTTTTTGCTGGTAGACGCCGTAGGATTTACAAGTCTTAAGATTCTCGTCAGCTAAAAGATTAAATTTAAGACCGTATTTGTCGGCAAACTTACGATGGCTTTCAACTGAATCTTTGCTAACACCAAGCACCACCGCTTTTGTATTTCTAAATCCCAATAAGCCAACCGAAAAATCACAAGCCTCTACTGTACAGCCCGACGTCATGTCTTTAGGGTAAAAATAAAGGACGACCCATTTTCCTTTAAACTCACCAAGTGAAACAATATCACCGTCTTGATTTGGGAGCTTAAAACTCGGAGCCTTATTGCCGATTTCTAATTTAGCCATCAAGCCATTCATATGGGGTTCACCGAATTTCTGCAAGAAAGATTATTGTCGTTCTTGAATCATATATTTATATCCAATGAGAAGGCCAAACTGATTGGCATCTTCATTGGGTTTAGACTGAAAAGAATAAAAATAGCGGCCATCGGCGATCCAATAATTAGGTCCTGAGTGATAAAACTCCCACTGAAGCGACCCGTCAAAACCATATTCTACGATATCACGAGCTGAAGTGGTGCCTGACCCGGCCGCCGTATTGTCGAAAATGACAGAATAATCCCCGACAGAAAATGACGAACTAAATGAAATGGCTGCAGAAACACGATTCGAAATCCAATAGCGATAGCCAATGGGGATTTCTACTTTATTGATTTTCTCCACAATGTAGGTGGCATCGGCTGCACGGCTGAATATCTTATCAACATAAAATAAACCAATTTCTAGCCCCCCACTCGAGTTCAAGTCGCCCTCACCTAAAATTCCAAATCCCGCTCGGGGTTGCGCATACACGTTTGATTTTACAGATTGCCCATGGGATTGATATACGAAGGGACCGAGAGTTGCCGACACATTACCTACATTTGGCTTGTGTGCATAAGCAGTGTTTACAAATAGAAAAAATACTATTAGCCTGATCATTACCTTTCTAAACATACAAAGGTGTAATGCAAATGACCACTGGTTTTTTGACAAGAATTTATCTTGTCGGGATTTTGTGTTGTTTTCTAGGATCAAATCTAAAGGTGTATGCAGCGGTCACCGAAACCGGCAAAAAAATAGAAAAATCCTTAATTGAGCAAGACATAAAGATAGCTAACAAGATCGACGAATTTGCTAGCGACATCGATACGGCCATGTCGGGTTCAAATAGCGCTGGGAGAAACCGCACTAATATTGTCTTAAGAAATCAACTCAATTGGGCCGAAGGAGGAACATTCACATACACTCCTCATATTGACCTCAATTTGAGGCTCCCCAATTTAGAGAAAAAATGGCAACTCAAATTTACGACTTATGACGCCGATGAGGTGGACCGAGGTATTAATCGAGGTAGAGTTAAGACTACTCCCATTGCAGAGAATTACGGTGGTAGTGTAGGGCTTTTACAAAAACTTGGGCGAATCACCACTGAATTTCAACCCCGAGTTGAAATTAAGAATCCCGTGACCCTTTCTTATTTGTTAAAATTTCGCACAAATATAGAAGAAAAGATTTTAACTTTTAAGCCTGAACTCCAGCTCTTCGCAAGATCAGATAGTGGAGTTGGGCAATTTACAAGTTTCAATTTTGATATTCCACTATACAAGACCCTGGCTCTGACACTCATAAACGAAGAGCAATATCAAGATCGAGCAAATATTTTTTCGACCAACGAGGGATTGAGTTTTGGATTTAGTTACAATGATTACATGACTCAGAGTTTATCACTGATGTATGAGTCATCTAGCCGCCCTAATTTTCATTTGGATCGGTACATCATTGCCTCAGGATTTACTCATAAGATTTATAAAAATGTTTTGCATTACACTGTGGTGCCATACTTGGCGTTTCCAAGAAATTTAGACTTTAAGGGTTCTCCGGGTGTGAATTTCGAACTCGATATTATCTTTTGACGAAATGCAAAAAACTGTAGTGCATCGCCGAGGCGCGTAGCTATTGATTCGTGACGTCAGATTTTTGATCGCCCCAAAAGATCTCGCGAATCAAGTTTTCTGTATTCTTTAACAGTTTCGATGAAATTAATGATTTTACCTGAAAGTGCTTTATTAGATTTATTGGCCAACGCGATGGCATCATCAAACCGCATATTGCGATACGCCATCATCATATCGCGGTCCGTATTGGCCTCAACATTAACCCCAATACTTCGAAGAAAATTCTTTGTCGTAACAGCGTATTGTAAATAAAGATTCATTTTATGGATAAACGCAATTCCTTTTCCAGTGAGATCAAGCTGCCAAAGCGATGTTTTTGCTTTAAGCTCGGCCGTTGCTGCTTCGGGATGAACGACCACTCCGGCCCAGAGTGATGTGTCAACTTCATGAAGTTTTCCAAACGCCATGGCGGCCAAAAAATTATGGCGAAAGTGCAAGAGTCTTACTGCCAATGGGGCATTGTCTTGAATGGTTTCAATGTACGCAGGAATTTCCTCATAATTCTTTTTTCCTAAATTGTAGTCACCGTATTGGGTGAGGGCTTTTGTGACCATGGAGTACATAGAAACAGGCTGTACACCCGTTTTTACGAATACTTCGCTTTGGCTGGGATTGACTTTATGCATGGTTGCTGACAGCGCAAGAAGGGCTCGTTGATTGTTTGTTTGAACAAGTGTTGAATAATCGTCTTTATTTTTTGATGTTTCGTGCCAAGACTTTGTCAAATAATCACGAGGTGACTTCAAAAATAATGCAATTTCATGAATGATTTCGTCGGTCATTGTTTTAGAAACTAAACTTTCAATTTTTGCAAAGTACTCGGTGGCTGCGAGATCCATCAGTTCTAATCTCTTCGCACCATCGTCTTTGCCTGAGTTTTTCCAAAGTTGGTACTCGTAAGTAAGATGATACTTAAACGCTTCTGACAATTTATCCTTCATTGTTAAGGCAGCCATTAACGAATCATAGGTATCTTTTCGAAGTTGCGCCGAAATGGCTTGTCTGGTGTCAGAGTACATATTGTCCATGTTTCGATCGGTACGAGAAATAATGGATTCCATATTGCTACTGTTTTTATTGGTTTGAATAACTTGAGCTAACATTTTTGTGCTTGTTTCATTAGTCTGAATAACTTGCTGAAGCATTTCTCCACTTGTTCTGTCTGTGCTGACCACATTTTCTGCCATTTTTTTGCTGGTTTCATCGGTGGACTTGACATGGGCCAACATTTCTTTCATGTCCGCTGACATGTCGTTGGTTTTTTCTTTCATTTCCTTCATATCTTTAAAAGCAGAACAGCCCGTGGCCAAGGCAATACAAACGATCAGCAACAAACGATAAGATTTCACAGCAATGCTCCTATTTTAGTAACCAGTGTCTATGAGCACGCACTATGCCAAGTCCTAACCCGAAGAAATCGATAGTAGGCCCTCAAAACGACGTCTATGGATTAGACATGGCCGAAAACTGTTAGTAGAAATAGCAAATTGCCTTGCTCCATTGGGCAACCCAGTGTAGGTCTAACCTATTGATATAATTAAAGGAGCATCGTCATGACCCCAAGGGTAAAAGAAATCCTCAGCTGGTATCAATCTGACAATCCTGGAGTGCTTTCAAATTTGGCTCGGCTTATGAATTCGGGTCGACTTGCCGGCACGGGCAAATTTGTTATATTGCCTGTTGATCAAGGTTTTGAGCATGGCCCAGCAAGATCATTTGCTGTGAATTCTCCTGGCTATGATCCCAATTACCATTTTGAACTTGCGATTGAAGCGGGCTGCAATGGTTACGCGGCTCCCCTTGGCTTTATAGAAGCAGGCTCCAGGCAATTTGCAGGTGAATTGCCGCTCATCCTAAAAATGAATAATTCCGATGTTCTCCATTCAGGCAAAGATCCAAAATCAGCAGTGACATCTTCGGTAGCTGACGCTTTACGCCTTGGTTGTGCCGCCGTGGGATTTACGATTTATCCCGGAAGTTCTCAAAGAAACGAGATGTATCATGAGTTTCGCGAAATTTCTCTTGAGGCAAAAAGCAAAGGATTAGCTGTTGTGCTTTGGGCTTATCCGCGAGGGAGTGGGATGTCTAAAGAAGGTGAAACTGCCATCGACGTGGTTGCTTACGCAGCACAAATATCTGCCCAACTGGGTGCTCATATAATTAAAGTCAAAATTCCTAATGATTTTGTCGAGCAAGTCGAGGCCAAAAAAGTTTATGAGAAAATGCAGATTCCTATTGGTACCCTTCCAGATAGAATAAAGCATGTAGTTCAGAGTGCGTTTAATGGGAGGCGAATCGTAATATTTTCAGGTGGAGTTACAAAAACCGATAATGACGTACTCGAAGAAATAAAAGGAATTGCTGCGGGCGGAGGATTTGGAAGCATTATGGGGCGAAACGCCTTTCAAAGACCAAAGGCAGAAGCCATAAAGTTGTTAAATCAAGTTCAGGATATTCTAAAAAACACGAGATAGGAGCTACTGATCTTGCAGATCGAAGACAATCCGATAAAAGCGGAGAAAAGAAGAAAGCTTGGGGAACTTCGAAAGCTGGGAATCAATGCATTTCCATATACTTTTGATCGCAATTATACGGTTGCAAAGCTTCGCGAAGATTTTGGCCACCTCAAACCCACAGATCATACTACAGGACCCACGGTGCGCCTGGCAGGTCGGGTTATGACTGTAAGATCCATGGGGAAGTCGACATTTTTCAATCTTCAAGATCAATCAGGCACCATACAAATTTATTTGAAAGCCTCAGAGCTGGTCGGCAACGACGCCGCTAGCTTTAATCTTTTAGATCTTGGGGATATCGTCGGTGTAGAAGGCCTCATGTTTTCAACAAAGACCGGCGAGCTCACCTTAAGTGCAAAGAAATTTGAGATTCTTTGTAAAACCCTAGAGCCCTTACCCGATAAACACTCAGGTCTTGCCAATGTA
The DNA here is from genome assembly GCA_023250675.1 of Oligoflexia bacterium. Classification (GTDB taxonomy): domain Bacteria; phylum Bdellovibrionota; class Bdellovibrionia; order JABDDW01; family JABDDW01; genus JAHFAE01. The sequence continues at coordinate 19,141 of JAHFAE010000015.1, forward strand.
GAGATAAAATATCGCTCTCGATATCTTGACTTGATTACAAACCCTGAATCTCGCCAAGTTTTTGAAGCCCGGTCCAAAATAATTAAAGAAATTAGAAATTTTTTAGACAATCGGGGATTTTTAGAAGTTGAAACCCCTGTGTTGCAGCCCCTCTATGGTGGTGCGGCGGCTCATCCGTTTAAGACTCACCATCGCACATTAGATATGAATTTATATTTAAAAATTTCACCTGAGCTTTATTTAAAGCGCCTCATCGTCGGCGGCTTTGAAAAAGTCTATGATCTCAATAAGAATTTTCGTAACGAAGGGATAGATCGATCACATAACCCTGAATTTACCATGATCGAATGGTACGAAGCTTATACCGACTACAATTATCAGATGAAGCAGTTTGAAGATTTAGTTTCGCACTTGGCCATGAAAATCTGTGGCAAAACGACTATTAGTTATCAAGGTGTTGACATTAATTTAGCACCTCCCTGGCGGCGACAGACCATGATCGACGCTGTGAAGGAATACGCAAAATTTGACCCAACAGATATGAATGCTGAAGCCTTGTTTGAAAAGGCTAAATCATTGGGGAGTGATTTAGAAAAAGCTGTGAGTCGGGGCGAACTCATCGCTGAAATTTTTGAGCTGACTGCTGAGAAAAATTTGATTCAACCGACATTTGTGATGGATCACCCCGAAGAAATTTCACCGCTTTCTAAATCCCACCGAAAAGTAAAGGGGCTTGTGGAACGCTTTGAACCCTTTATTTGTGGAATGGAAGTCGGCAACGCTTTTTCAGAGCTCAATGACCCCGAAGAGCAGCGAAATCGCTTGATGGCTCAAGAAAAACTTCGAATTATTGACGCCGAAGCGCACCCCATGGACGAAGAATTTTTGCACGCTATTGATGTGGGAATGCCTCCGACCGGCGGAGTGGGGCTAGGAATAGAAAGAATAGTAATGCTTCTAACCGATCAGGCTTCTATTCGGGATATTATTTTGTTTCCGACGATGAAACCTATTTCAAAATGATTGGGGCAAATATCATCATTGGCTTCTACTCTATCCCCATATCTCTTTTGATTGTGGCATTATCGCCGATTAATGCAAGGGCTGACAAAATCGGTAGGCCTCCCGGTCTTATTATTGAATTAGAAAAGTCGCCAAAATATGAAGAAAAAAAAGTTCAAGCCCATGGGCCCCTTATATTAGACACAAGAAAACCATTTGAGTATTCCATGGCCCACTTTGAAAACTCTTATCCTATTCGATGGGAAGATTTTAGCCAATCCGAAGAACCCCACCGAGGGGCGCTAGACCCAAACATCCATGTTCTCGTTCGTAAGCTTCAAGCTTTGGGGCTAGGTAAAGATCGTGAAGTTATAATTTTGGGCCAAGGTACCAAAGGCATTGGCGAAGAAGGTCGCATCGCGTGGATGCTCAATTACCTAGGTTTCAAAAAAATAAAAACCGTGAATTTTAAATCTTTTAAAGGCAAAAAAGTGTTCGGCGAAGCCCCAGAAATTGCGAGCCTTCCAGGTTGGACTCCTAAGCCCGTTGAGGGTCTCAAAATCAGAAAGTCTGATTTAGAAAAACTTATTGAAAATTCAGAGAAAAAAACAGCACTCATTGACGTGAGATCCCCGGAAGAGTTTTCAGGAAATAAAAATAAAGGTGAGAAACGTCGAGGGCATATTCCCGGTGCCATTAATATTCCTTGGAAGTCTTTCGTTGACGGAGAAGGAGAGCCCGTAAGTTCTGAAGTCGCCAAAGAAATTCTACAAAAACACAATGTGAATCTTGGTTCGACAATTATTTTTTATTCTTCGCTGGGAGTGGAATCTGGCTATGCGACCTTTGTGGCAACTCGGGCTGGGCTAAATGCCAAAAACTACGATGGGTCATTTTGGGAATGGGCCGACGACCCAAACGTTGAAGTGACTATGAGGGTATCTGGGAATGTATCTGGGGACTAATCAGTTAGAACTAGTTAACCAAGTTTCCCTTTGCGAAAAAAGTTAATAATTCACTCCTCTATCGTTTCGATTTACTATCGATTTTAAAAATAGAATGAAGAAGAAAAGGTATAATCAGAGCAATCCCCAAATAAGTATGAAGCTTTGCCACTCCATCTCTTAAATGATCATCGGTAATATAGAAAAGCCCAGGAACTGTGATACAAACAATGATAAGAGACGCGAAAAACACGAGTCCGGACTTCTTACCTTTATCTCGTCTTAGTTTTGGGCCGATGTGCTTAGAGTAAAGATGACCAAATAAGAAGAAAAACCAAAGGCCCAATATAGAATGACTTCGAAGAGTCCACATTTTAGTCCTAGAAAAAGGATTGTTCAAATCATCCTGTGAGCTGCTAAATATTTCGATGGCAAAGTAAAAAACGCCTGTAAGAAATAAGAGCAAAAACGTAAAGTAAAAAATCTTTTTGAGCTTTGTTTGCATTTTCATGCAAAGCCATACCCTTGGGTCACTTGTCCCATGCGATCAAATATCAAAATTTTTGAATTAAAGACAGAGCAGCATTTTTGAATCAGTTCTTCTGTCCCAAACATCGCAACTTTTGTCATGGCATCGGCAGTGGTGCAGATTTTGGCCGCTGCAACGGCTGTAAAGCCTTCAGGAAGGTCGCTCCTAAACTCATTTCGGTAATTGGTTTTGCTTTTGGAGTTTTGTAATTTCGAAATTGGAGCTGAAGTGGCAATTGATTTTTCATAACTTTCATATTTTCTAAAGACGGGCTGGTCATAAAGGCCTAATCTCAATTCGGGGGTAGCTTCGATTTCGCCAAAATATCGAACGTCGCCTCCGGCGTTTACATGACCAGATAGGTTAGCCTTTTCTAAAAATTCGACTGCGTTATCAACAATAAAACCTTTGGCGACTCCATTAAAGTCTAAAATAATCTCTCTATTTTTTTTCAAGAATATTTTATGATCTCTTTTGATCATCACAATGGGGGAATCAAGCAAATACTTATCTTCTTGAATTTCTGCATCATACGGGGAGGCATTTGCAAGCGAAATAGAATTGTTCACAATATTATAGAAATCATTTGCTCCAACAAAGGGATTAAAAGCTCCGCCAGAATTCTTATAAAAGTTTAAGGCTAATTGTAGGCAATCATAGAAAGAAATACAAACTTCAAGTTCCCCACGTATGGGCAAACGATTGAACAGCGTAATTAAGGAATCTTCATCGTGAAAGTTAAACACTTTTTCAAGATCAAATATGGTTTGAAAAGCGCCGTCGGCAATCAGATCTAATTCAGATTTACTTTGCTCTTCTCTTAGAAAAATTTCTACATACGTCCCCAATAAAGGACGAACCGATCTAAATTCTTTTTTTAATGATGTCATAAGTAATTAGAATTCTCTTTACACCTGAGGTGACATGGGACGCAGAAAGTGTGGCTCCGCTAATATTTTTTATGTCATCGTCAAGCTTAAATGGTTCGTCTTTTGATTTACTTTGAAATTGCTTTCGCCATGTTTCATTTTTGATTTGATGGCCGTAGGACTCACGATATTCTAAAATCTCGACACCTTTCACGCGACCCTCTTGGGTCACACCTACGGCATAAGTGATAAACTCGTGTTTACCTAAAACCTGATCTACGAAGACGCAATCTTTTGAAGTATTTGTCCATAGCACAAACTGGGGAGTTCGAACCTTATCCCCTGATGTTTCCTCCACTAGTTTTTTTTCTTCGTCCGTGAGTTGAAAAGTATTTCTCGTAAACTTAGAATCTTTAAAAATACTTGTGACGGATTGTTCATCACTCATGTAAACTGCAGCGATTGAGTTAACTGCGACAACGGGCCCCAACAATAAGGCCCAAGGTGCAACCTTAGTGAGCGTGTTCATGTTCTCCACCAATGGGGATTCCAAAAGCCAATCGAATTTCAAATTTCTCATGTTGTGCTAAATGAGCATAGTTGCTCGTCACAGCTTGTCCATCAGACCCAGTGCCCAGATCCCTCGGCCAGCCCGCGATTTGGGGTAGTACTGTCAAATTAAGCCAATAGTTTTCGCTTCCATAGTGAACATTGGGGCCCGCAAAGTAAGCTGAGTGTTCTTGGTTTTTCATGTTCATTTCAGGAAACTCCATATGGTTTCGAAGTTCCAATCCCACAGACCAATTGCTTTGCAGTCGATAGGAGGCGCCCAGGGTGAATTCCACCCATAGTTCTTTGGCGTACTCTCCATCTTCTTTTTCCCATTCAGGTTCTAACATGAGGTTTGCCGCTGTTATGAGTTCGTCATTAAGAAAGTTTTTTTGCAAAATCAAACGACCTTCAAGGGCTCTTTCGATTTTATCATCACCGGACATTCGATCCCGCAATGAAAGTTCTGGTTCCACATAAAATGCCAATCCAAATCCATCTTTGTAAGGGCTTAATACCCGATATAGAAGTTCCACTGAAACGCCGTTCACATTGAATTCACTGCGATCGGAGAGATCTTTTGATACGTCCTCCGTATTATATTGATTTGCTCTGTTATTGTAGGAGCTATTGAGATAGAGCGCGCTTTGAAGTCGGTCGGTAATCCCGTATTCAATTTCATTTCGCAGATCCAAACTTGAGTAGTTGCCACGGGCTTTTCCTGACCGAAAAGTCTGTTTTTGCTCATACTCCCAATTTTGGGCTGGTGTGGTTTCGGCGGTGTAAATGTATCCAAACAAACCTTCGCTGGCATAAGATTTTGGAATAAACCACAAGGTGATGGCGAATAAGAAAATACTAAATTTCATTTCTGATGCTCCGTAGTAAAAGTTTGGCAAAGGCCTATCATAGTTTTTGATAAATCCCAAGAAATTAGCGGATTTGGCTGGTATTTCATTTAAGAAGCATGTTTGCGGAAATCTCGATTCGCTAAAGGCTATTCAACTTCTGTTCAACTTCAATAAAGGCCAAAAACTGGCCTGCTATTAGGGTTTTGTACACTTGCTATATCCATAAATCCATTCAACTTCGTGTCGGGCATGGCACATATCTTGTATTTGCAAGGCGGGTATCAAGGAGTTTTACGAATGTTAGAAAAGGTTTATTTTGCTTTGGCCTTTTTTTTAATAGTCGCCATGTCTGGCCCCATCAAGACAAATGCGAGTTGTACAGCTCGACTTCTAATTAAAAAAATTTACCGCGTCACCACAAAGGCAATCAGGGCCTATGCTTTTGATATAGACGACAATATTCTCAATATGCCTACCAAAATAATGCTCTTTAATAAAGTAACTGGCGTCCAAGTAGGGATTTCAACAGCGAAGTTTGCCGAAGTGAGATCAACCATCGGCAAATCTGGTGACTACAAGGATTTTGAACTCAGACGTGATATAAAAACTGGCTCCCATCGATTTTTTGGGGATGAAATGGATCCCACTCAAAATAATTTTCTCAAAGATTTAAAATTGGCCATTGAGACCATGCCACCCGAAAAGTGGCAAGGTCCAGCATGGGCTGCTTTTGTCAGAGCGCTGAGTGATCCGGTAACTGCGGCCCAATCTACGTTTATTACGGCTCGCTCGAATTCGCCTCAAGCCATTTATGAAGGTCTTCGATATCTTCAGGAGCTGGGATTCATAAAAAATCTTCCTAGAATAGAAAATATTTTTCCGGTTGGTTATCCTAAATTTTCGCCACGATTCAAGGGTTTTTCTCAAGGGGGGGTGTCGGCGTCTAGTGCCTCGGCCATGAAAACTGAAGTTATGAAACAGCTCTTAGATGAAATTGAGAGTAGTCCCATTGAGCCCGATGCGCCCCTTTTGATGAATCAAGATGGACTCGGCAGCGACCGGCTTCATACCTGGGGTTTTTCGGATGATGATCCAGGCAATTTCAAAAATGCGGTTGAAATTCTTCGAGTCGAATTCGCCAAAGGCCGTTGGCCTCATGTGAAAATTACGATTTTTTATACGGGTCGCAATTCATCTGAGCCTCTTCACGAAGTGGTGATCATGAACGATGGAAATTTGCGACCTCGAAAAGGAAAGGAACTCTTTTTTAGCCAATGAAGTCTATGATTCTTTTAGTTTCTTTGTTTGCGATAGCAATGACAGCTTTGGCAGTCGATGTTAGTCCCTGCCCGAGCTATTTATTTGGTGGAATATTTTAAATCTGATTCGTAGGCCTTGCAAAATCCTAGAAAGTGCCTATATTCGTTCTCAGGTTAAATACTCGATGAATGCGGTTCAGAATCCTTCTTGAAACACTTATTGCAACGACTACTGTAGGTAACCGATGACTGATTTAAGCGATCGCCAGCAGAACCTTAAAACGGCAGAAGAAATTCAGGTCGATATTTATTCTAAAATGTCATTTGCTCAAAAGTGGGAACGGGTTTGGGATTTACGCAATATTGCCTGGAGTTTAAAAGCTGTGCGCCTTAGATCTTTAAACCCAGACTGGCCAGAAACTCAAGTTCAAGATGAAGTCAGAAAGATTTTTCTTTATGGAAGCACTTAAGACACTTCAACTCTTCATCGTTCCATTAGAAGAGAGCCAGATATCCTACTTCATTACGGGTTCCACAGCTTCCGTGTTCTACGGGGAACCTCGGCTGACTTTGGATATTGACGTTGTCATCCATCTTTCTCAAAAAGAAATAGCAAAATTCACTTCTTTATTTCCCATCGAAAATTTTTACTGCCCACCTCCTGAGGTGATCCAAATAGAATGTCGCCGACGCACTCATGGACACTATAATTTGATTCATCCAGAGAGTGGCTTCAAAGCCGACATCTACCCCGCGTCGGAAGATCCACTCCATCATTGGGCATTTAAGAATCGGAGGCGAGAAGACATGGGCAAAGGGTTTAAAATTTGGCTTGCTCCTCCTGAGTATGTGATCATTAGAAAACTTGAATATTTCCGAGAGGGAGATTCTGAAAAGCATATCGATGACATTAAAAAGATGCTTCCTCAAGTTAAAGAAGAATTGGATTTGAAATTTTTAGTGAGCGAAATTGATTCTCGGGGCCTAACTGCTTATTGGCAAAAAATCCGAATGCTCCCTTAGCCTGTCTCACTTCGATATAATCTGTTCGTTAAGTATCAACCACTTACCCATGGGTTATACGCGTGGCCAAAAGATTCTTGCTCTAAGTTGCCAATTACGATTCAGATTCATGTTGTAATTGATGATGTGCCTTACAAAGAGTAATGAGATTTGCTAACGAATTGTCGCCACCATTGGCAATGGGTTTACGATGATGAACGTCAAGCCAACGCCTATTTAAGCATCTTGCCCCTTGAGAGTTTTTATAGCAGCATTGGCCCTGGTCTCTTTGATTCACTTGATGGTTAATTTCTGATGATATAGCGACTCTCTGATTTATTTTGGGATGAGAGCCTTCGTGCTTAATATTGATTCTAGGAGAATTCTCAGTCATTTTGGTGTTTTGAATTTGTGTTTGCTGGTTTTCATTGGCATCGTCATTAGTCCCGGAGTCAGCTTTGGTATTGGCGTTTGAATTTACAGTTCTTAAGGATAGTTTATGTAAGACTTTTTCACTTTTTTTAACTGGATCGTGCTTTTGAATATAGTCATTGATGATGACCTCTAAGGTTTTTTCTAAATCACAAGTCGTTTTGGTTCGTTGACACTCCAGATCTTGAATGCGCCTGAGGTTTTTTATAATCTCTTCTTTTAGTGAAAGGCGAAGTTCAACTCTGGTCTCACTGATATATCTAGCCCTTTCTGGCACCCCAGCTTTTGGATTAATTTTGGCGACTTCCTTTTCAATTTCCTTTTGGGTCATGACTCTTGCCTTTGCAATCAAAGTCGAAGCATTAACGTTTGTGATAACCGAAGTTATGCGCTTGGCTTGAGAAATGCTCAAACTACCTTGCACGATGGCCAACTTAAGTTCTGGCACGGCCATTGATTTTCTTGAAACATTAATAAGAGAGTAACTTACAGATTCAGATAGTCCGAGACCTTGGCTTACATACTCATAGAGGCTAGCAAAATCGAGTTTGCGAAAAATTTTAGAAGCATCGATCTTTTGAATAATTTCAACGAGTTCAATTTCTATACGTTTAAAATCTTTTGCCAATTCGAGAGCTTTGTTATGAAGGGGATAGTCTGTAAAAAGATCTTTGTTACTTTTGTCCATTACTTATACTCCAATGAAAGACTGCAACAACAAGTTACATCTCTCTTTTAATTTAATTCATTGTAAGTGCCACCTTCTCCAAGAGAAAGACAGGGCCGAGTATAACATCACTTTTTACGAGAGCATTTTGCGTATGTAATGGTTAATGGTTGGGCGAAAAAACAAAAGCCTTCCTAAAAATCAAAAACTTAAAAATAACCTTTCTCATCAAGTATTAGGATCTTTAAATGGCAAAATCTACGACCTCAAAGACGATTTCGATTTCTTATTAGATATGCAGTCAAGAATTAAATTTTAGAAAATGAAAATTATTTTTCCAGATGGTCCCATCAAAACAGGTCACCCAAGGCTTTGACTTCAAAATAACCAACTCAATTAATATTTCTTAAATTCTCAATTTTGCCACCCCGGCAATATGGCAAGATCATCGAAAATTCACAAAGCTCCTACAAATAGTTGGTTGGGCGGCTGGCCGGGACCTCCTGAAAGGTCCCACGGCCGCCGCCCCCGAAGAATAATCTAGTGGGATCTATTGCTTTAGTTCGTAAAGTCGGAATGCATAAGAAAGGGCTTAGAAAAAAATACTAATATCAAAACAAGAGATGGGACGATCAGATTGTATATTCAGCTCAAAGAGAAGTTTGGGGTTTTTCTCGATTACACCCAAAGTGAAATGCAAAAAGCTTGAGAATATTTCTTTGATGACAATCCAATGGCTATATGGTGGTTTATCATCAAATTTACGAGGTGAGTTGCTATGAGTAAAAAACCGGATCTAAAATTTGCCGCACTGGTCATTGCAATGCTAGGCAGTTTAGGTTGTGCACATTCTCAAATTGCAACACCTCGTGAACCTTCAACTATTCAGCAGCCAGAAATTGTTCACTTTGCCAGTGGAAAACTCATTTTAGGCGGCGAGCTTTATAGGCCAAAGGGAGAAGGTCCGTTTCCCGCCATATTATATAATCATGGGAGTGCCGAGGGCATGCTGAGTGACATGGCGAGCAATGCCATGGGGCCGCTATACGCTGCAAAAGGTTGGATATATTTTATGCCCTATCGACGAGGGCAGGGGCTGAGTTCAAAAGCAGGCCCGTATATTGGCGACCAACTTGCGGAAGCAGAAAAAAATGGAGGCTTAGAGCTAGCTGCCAAAACCATGATTCAACTTTTGACTGGTGATCATCTCGACGATCAAATGGCAGCCCTTGCCTGGCTGAAAAGTCAAAGCTTTGTGCAGAAAAATCGAATAGCGGTAGCAGGTCAATCATTCGGCGGAATTGAAACAGTGCTTGGAGCCGAGAAGTATCCATACTGCGCTGCTGTTGATGCCTCTGGTGGAGCCATGAGTTGGAAAGAAGCTCCAGCTCTGCACGATTTGCTAAAACGAAGTGTTAAAAATTCCAAAGCTCCTATTTTTTTCTTTCAAGCAGAAAATGATTTTGATCTTGGTCCCAGTAAAGAATTGTATAAAGAAATGATAGAAGCAGAGAAAACTGCCCAAATTAAGATCTACCCACCATACGGAAAAACTCCTTTTGATGGCCACAGTTTAACATGGCTAGGTAGTTCTATTTGGTTTGAAGATGTATTTGCGTTCATTCAAAAACATTGTAACCTCGGTAATCCCAAATGACCAACCAAAGAAAACTCAGCCCCACCGGTTCTCGCCTCGAACCCCTCGAAAAAGCACTGTACATTAAACTGAAAAACTTGCGGGAAAAATTCGAAAAAAATAAACTCCTCATTGGAGTGAGTGGGGGGCTGGATTCGATCTCACTCTTACATGTCCTCCACGCTCTTCAAAGTCGACTTGGTTACAAACTTCATGTGGCCCATGTAAATCACGGAGTTCGAGGCAAAGAAGCCGATAATGACGCTAAATTTGTCGTCGCCAAATGTAAAAAGCTAAAAATCCCTTGCAGCAACATCAAACTCAAAAAAATACCAGTGCAGGCAAGCGAAGCGACTTTAAGGGAGCGTCGCTATGAAGTTCTACTAAAATTAAAAGAAAAACAAAAAGCACCCTTTGTCGTCGTCGCACACCATCGTGATGATCTTCTTGAAACAAGGCTTATGAGACTCATTCAAGGCACAGGAATTACAGGCCTTCGGGCCATGAATCTCTTAAACGACGAAAGTATTTTGCGACCATTTATCGAAGTGCCTAGACGAGAAATTGAAAAATATGCCGTAACAAAACATCTTAAATGGCGAAATGACGCTACCAATTTAGACACTAAAAAACTAAGAAACTGGATCAGAAGAAGTTGGCTGGGAGTCTTAAAAAGAGATCATCCCGAGTACATAGAAAACCTATTCCATAGTCTTGAAAGAATCATCGAAACAAGTAGCCCGCCCCCAGCCCAAGTCAACAAACCCCAACGTGAATTTGATAGAATCAACAGCCAACAGGATCAAACGGTGCATAGCTATCTGCGTCATCATGGTAAAAATAGAATAACAAGCAGACATGTTGCCGAATTCAAAAAGCAACTCCAATCGCCGAGAAAACAATTCGTTTTTCGTTTGGCAGGCGTTAATTGGATCGTCAAAAATGGCCTGATCTCGCCCCAAATCGAGTCTTGACAGAAGCCTAGAAAACTCCCACTTTACCGTTAGCTAGAGTGGAGAAAATTTGGTATTCTATAGATCTACAGGGTTTCAAAAAATGCTTTCTTTTGAAAGGGTCATTCTAGATGCGTAAATCTCAAAAAACTTTAGCACTTTGGGCCACTATAGTCCTGATTGGGTTAATGTTTTATCATTTTTACGATCACCGGGTTTCGTCCATCATTCCAAATTTTAGTTTTTCAAAGTTTATTAAGGCCGTGCAAGCCGGCGAAGTTCAAGACATTACCTTTCGTGACAACGGTGAGATCACTGGCAAAATTAAATCTGAATTTGAGAAAAAATATGACGGCTCAGAATTTCACATTATCGGTAATACAGGCGATGAAGTCCTAAAAATTGTTATGGCCGCGGGTCTTATTCCAAACTACGAAAATACAGAGAGAACCAGTTTTCTTCATGCTCTGTTTGTAAACTGGCTACCGCTTATATTTATTTTTGTGATGTTTGTTCTTTTTATGCGCCAAATTCAAGCGGGCGGCGGAAAAGCCATGAGCTTTGGCAAATCCCGTGCGCGGTTGCTCACAGAAAATAAAAACAAAGTGACATTTAAAGATGTGGCAGGCGTTGAAGAGGCCAAATACGAATTAGAAGAGATTATTCAATTTCTAAAAGATCCCAAAAAATTTACTCGTCTTGGTGGCCGCATTCCAAAGGGAGTTTTATTGATGGGCCCCCCGGGCACAGGTAAGACTTTACTCGCCCGTGCCATCGCCGGCGAAGCAGGGGTTCCTTTTTTTAGTATTTCAGGTTCTGATTTTGTAGAAATGTTTGTCGGTGTCGGTGCAAGTCGAGTGAGAGACTTGTTTGAGCAAGGTAAAAAGAGTGCCCCCTGCATTATATTTATCGACGAGATCGATGCCGTAGGTCGCCATCGAGGTGCGGGCCTGGGCGGCGGTCATGACGAAAGAGAACAAACACTTAATCAATTGCTTGTTGAAATGGACGGTTTTGAAGGAAACGGCGGCGTCATACTAATCGCTGCCACAAACCGCCCTGACGTCTTAGATCCAGCTCTTCTAAGGCCAGGTCGATTTGATCGACGCGTTGTGGTCAGTAAGCCCGACGTTAGAGGCAGAGAAGACATTTTGAAAGTTCATACAAGAAAAACACCCATGGCCACAGAAGTGGATTTGGCGAAAATCGCTCGGGGAACTCCGGGTTTTTCAGGTGCCGATCTTGAAAGTCTTGTAAACGAAGCAGCCCTGCTTGCGGCACGAAAAGAAAAACAAAAGCTTGATACAGATGATTTTGAATTGGCCAAAGACAAAGTCATTATGGGTGCTGAAAGAAAAAGTATGGTCATCAGCGACGAAGAAAAGCGGACCACAGCTTATCATGAAGCGGGCCATGCTCTCGTCGGCAAGCTTACTCCCGGTACTGATCCCATTCATAAAGTCACCATTATTCCTCGTGGCATGGCACTAGGTCTAACTCAAACTTTACCTGAAAAAGAACGTCTAAATATGAGCAACGAGACAGCAGAAAATAATATCGCGTTTCTAATGGGCGGGCGAGTTGCTGAAGAATTGATTTTTAAGAATTTTACCACAGGCGCAGGCAACGATATCGAGAGAGCAACAGAAATTGCCAGACGCATGGTTTGCGAATGGGGAATGTCAAAACTTGGCCCCATGACCTTTGGCAAAAGAGAAGAACAAATTTTCTTAGGCAGAGAAATCTCTAAGTCTCAAGATTACTCTCAGGCTACCGCTGTGGCTATCGATGAAGAAGTGAAAGCCATTATTTTTAGAAATTATGAAAAGGCTAAAAAGCTCTTGGGTCAACGTATTGAAAGTTTGCATGCATTGGCCGAAGCTCTGATTCAAAGAGAAGTTTTGGATGGTTCTGAAGTCGATATGATTGTTCAAGGAAAGTCTCTCGCTGATATTGACGACGAACGAAAAAAACGAGCCGATGCACTCAAAGCCCAAAACACTGAAATAGCCGTTGCTGCCACGGGAACTGACGATAAGAAAGACGTGACTACCGTAAGTTCAGTGCCGACTCCCATTCGGGCGTAATTTAGATATTCGAAAAGAACTCCCATTTTTCGGTGATCAGAATTTGATCGGAACTTCCTCGTTTATTTCCAACACCTTTAATCAATAGAGGCCCATAATAAGACTAGACTAACCCTATGAAAATTGGCTATTTTTGGTACTAGGCTAAAAATAATGAAAACACTTTTCTATAACCTATCGTTGCTCTTTTCAAGCTTTCGTCTGCTCGACCTGGTGGACATGGTGGTGGTGTGGTTTGTCATCTACCGAGTGCTCTTACTGATTAAGAGAACTCGTGCTGTGCAAATGCTATCGGGCCTTGGAATATTGGCTATCGCGTACATCACAAGCATTTGGCTTGAGCTCTTTACTTTAAATTGGCTTTTAGAAAAATTCTTTGCCAATTTGTTTATTATTATCGTGGTCTTGTTTCAACACGAAATCAGACGAGGCCTTGCCCACATCGGTCGTAATCCATTTTTTACAAGTATTTCAGCAGATGAAGAAACCTTAGTTGTAGACGAGATTGTAAAAGCGGCGGTCCAGTTGGCCCAAAAGAAAATTGGGGCCCTCATTGTTGTTGAGAGAGAAATTGGACTAGAAGATTATATCGAGGTTGGAATTCGAGTCGATAGTACTGTGAATGCAGAACTCATTAATTCTATTTTCATTAATACATCCCCCATCCATGACGGGGCCCTTATTATCAGAGGGGGCCGAATTTCTGCGGCCGGTTGCTTTTTACCTTTAACGAGAAATCCCAATGTAGATCGAAATTTGGGAACTCGCCATAGAGCGGCCATCGGATTAACTGAAGAAACCGATGCTGTCGTACTTGTAGTCAGTGAAGAGAATATGCAGATTAGTATCGTCATGGGTGGTCAGATAACCCCTGACTTGGACATGCCGTCCTTGAGAAAGACTCTTTATAACCTATTTAGCCTTTCTCACGACTACAAAGAAGAGAGGCGAACTGTTTGAAGCACACGGCTTGGGGCCTTTCTGAAAATTCAAGTTACAAGGTTGTGGCATTACTTATTACACTTATTCTTTGGGTCATTATATTGGGCAGTAAAGAAGCTACAGTTATTAAAATGATAGAAGCCGATTATATTTTGCCTCGGGATTTTACTGTAACAAATTCTGTACCTCGTGAGGTGGCCTTTAGGGTTAGCGGACCTCGTTTAGCTTTAAAGAAATTTTCTGAAGTGAAAGAACCCCTCACCATTGATTTGACTTCAGCCAACGAGGGACTCACCACGGTGAGAATTCATCCTGATAGCATTAACGTGCCGCCGGGCCTAAGAGTCATGACCGTTTCACCTTCTGTGATAACACCAAAATTAGAGCGAATTATCACTAAGAGCATCCCTATTGAAGTTCAAATTCAAGGGCGTTTGCCCGCAAAGCGAAAACTTGTGCATTTTTCTGTGGAACCCCCATTTAGTGATTTAACGGGGCCTCGAAGTCTTGTTGAAAATACTAAAGTTATTAAGACCCAAAGACTTGACCTTAGCGAGATAGATAGTTCAACGATTCAAGATTTATCGTTGGAGCCCGTAGAACCTGGAATCATCCGCAGTGGAGATGGTAAAGTGAAAGTGAGTTTAACGGTAAAATGAGCATAAAAAAATTATTTGGGACAGACGGAATTCGCGGGACGGCCAATCATTTTCCCATGACAACCGAAATCGCCATGCAAGTGGGTCGGGCCATCGCCTACAAAGTAAAAACCGAAAACACTGGAGCGGGCGATAAGAAACCAAAAATCGTCATTGGTAAAGACACAAGGCTCAGTGGCTATATGATTGAGCAAGCTCTCTCCAGTGGAATTTGCTCCATGGGTGTCAATGTCCTACTTGTTGGGCCTTTGCCAACACCTGGGATTGCCTTTTTAACACAGAATATGCGTGCCGATGCAGGTATTGTCATTTCGGCCAGTCATAATTTATTTCAAGATAATGGAATAAAAATTTTTGGTCGGGACGGGTTTAAACTCCCCGTCGCCGAAGAAAAACAAATCGAAGATTTTGTTTGGAAAGGGGATTTGGTCAATCGCCTTCCCACTGCAGCCGCCGTTGGAAAAACCATGCGGATTGACGATGCCATTGGCCGCTATGTGGTTTATGTCAAAAATACTTTTCCACAAGCCTTAACTCTTCAGGGCCTTCGCATCGTTCTAGATTGCGCCAATGGAGCGGCTTACAAGGTGGCCCCTTGGGTATTTGAAGAACTAGGTGCTGAAGTTATTAAACTTGCAGTTTCACCAACCGGCACAAATATTAACGATAAATGCGGTGCCCTATACCCAGAGAGTGTTTCAAAGGCAGTCGTAGAATATAGAGCTGATATTGGTATTAGTCTTGACGGTGATGCCGATCGAGTCATTTTAAGTGATGAACAAGGTCAAATCGTCAATGGCGACCATGTTTTGGCTATCTGTGCTCAAGACATGGCAGATAAAAAACAACTCAGCCAAAATACTATTGTTGCCACCCACATGAGTAATGTGGGACTCGAGCAATTTCTAAAAAAGCAAGGCATTAAGATCTTGCTGACTGAAGTGGGCGATAAATATGTGGTCGAAGCCATGCGACAAGGTGGTTACATTCTTGGTGGTGAACAATCGGGCCATATAATTTTCTTAGAAAATAGTACGACGGGTGATGGTCTCGTGGCCGCTCTGCGAGTGCTAGCCGTCATGGCTCAAGGTAAAAAGAAATTGTCTACTCTAAGAAAACTGATGGTCGATGTTCCCCAAGTTTTGCGAAACGTTCGCGTGACAAAAAGAAAAGATCTTCATGATATTACTGGTCTAGACACTTTGGTAAAACAAATCGAAAGTAAACTTTCAGAACAGGGCAGAGTTTTCTTAAGATTTTCGGGTACAGAACCCGTTGTTCGAATTTTGGTCGAAGGACCCAGCCGTGATGAAATCAATCAAGCTGCGGAGGAACTCGCCAACATCATTCACCGAGAGCTGGCGTGAGACTCGGTGTTAATATCGATCATGTAGCTACACTGAGGCAACAGCGGGCAGGATTAGTCAATTATCCCAACTTACAAGAAGCAGCACAAATGGTAGTAGCGGCGGGGGCCGATCAGGTGACTCTTCATTTGCGCCAAGATCGTAGACACATTCAAGATGATGATTTGATAAAGTTAACAAAAAACCGTCCCGCTCCTGTCAATCTTGAAATGGCAGCCATACCCGAGATGACAGAAATTGCCATTAAAACTAAACCAGAAATCGTATGCCTTGTGCCTGAAAAACGAGAGGAACTGACAACTGAAGGCGGCCTCGATGTGGTTAGATATAAAGATGAAATTTCTCGATGTATAGAAAAACTTAAGAAAAATAAAATTCGAGTGTCACTTTTTGTAGAAGCTGACCTTGAGCAAATTAAGATGAGTAAATCTGTTGGCGGCGATGCAATAGAAATTCACACAGGCCAGTATGCGTTAGCAAAGGCGGGTGAAGTTTCAAAATATATCGATATAATATCTGCAAGTTCTCGCTTCGGCCATGAATTGGGATTAGCGGTACATGGTGGACATGGATTACATTATCAAAATACTAAGCCATTATTAAAAATTCCTTATTTGGAAGAACTCAATATTGGGCATTCTATTATTTGTCGTGGTGTTATGGTGGGATTATCTCAAGCCGTCAAAGAAATGAGAGACCTCATGAGGAATCCATAACTATGTTTACGTCTTTTGCTTTCTTTTGGTCTCCATGAAACTTGTTACTCCAACTCAAATGTCTGCCATTGAAGATGAATGTCAAAGAGATTTTGAAATTTCTGATGAACTTTTAATGGAGTCCGCCGGGGCCCTGGCAGCTCGTGAGGTTCGTTTTTCTTTTTTACCTGAATTAGCTAAGGGAAATTTGGCTGTTATCTGTGGTCCCGGTAATAACGGTGGCGATGGATTGGTATTGGCGAGGCACCTCCACTCGCAAGGATTTTCCAAAATTAAAGTTTTTTACATTGGTAAAGAAGCCAACCATTCGCGCTTGTTTAAATCTCAGTTACAAAAGATTCAAAAAATCAATGTAGATTCTTTAGACATCGGTATGAATGCATCTGCAATAAAAGAATTTAAAGAATTTGGTCTCATTGTAGACGCGTTGTTTGGAGTGGGCCTCTCTCGCCCTTTAAGTGGTCAGTTTTTAGAAATAGTTCAAGGCATAAATTCTTCAAAGGTCCCAGTCGTAAGCCTCGACATACCTTCGGGGCTTTCTAGCCTGACAGGAGAAGCCTTAGGTGGCGCGGTTTATGCCAAAATGACTCTTACTTTTGGTTTGGGTAAGCCGGGATTATTTTTAGCTGACGGGCCTAAATTTTCAGGGGCTGTTAGAGTTTTACAAATTGGATTTCCTCAGAGTTTATTAGAAAAACATGCTGGCACTCATAGCCTTATTGAAGAAAAAGAGATTAAAAAATTTATTCTCTCAAGAGCAGCTCGGTCTCACAAAGCAAATCATGGGCATCTCTTGGCCATTGCCGGAAGCCCCGGAATGTGGGGAGCTGCCGGGCTATGTTGTGAAGGTGCATTTCGAGTTGGTGCAGGGTATGTGACTTTAGCCATAGAGCAATCTATATCGAACAGCAACTCTGAGCTCGGATCGATTTATAAAGAATCAGGCCTTGAAGTCATAACGACCAATCGATCAGATCCTGTAAGTTTTGAGAAAAAGACAGCGGTGGTTTTGGGCCCGGGCGTCGGAGATGACGATTCTATTAAAAAAATTATTTTAAAACTAATCGAATTAAAAATGAGTAAGGTTCTTTTAGATGCCGATGCTCTGACGGTACTATCGAAGATGGGTAAAATAGCGTTGCCAAACACTTGGCTTCTAACCCCTCATTCAGGTGAGCTGGGCCGATTATTAATCATGAAATCAGAACTAGTGGAGTCAGACAGAATGACCGCAGCCCTTAAGGCCTCTGAAAAATACCAGTGCCTGGTATTGCTTAAAGGCTACAGAACGGTTCTTGCCAATCCCCAAGGTCAAATCTCCATTATTTCGTCAGGCAATTCCTCTTTAGCCAAAGCAGGTACCGGTGATGTGCTCAGCGGATTTATCGGTGGTTTAATGGCCCAAAACTTAAGCACCCATCAAGCGGCTGCTCTTGGGGCTTATTTGCACGGGAGAATTGCAGATGATTGGGTAAGGGCCGGTAATGACGCTGCCAGTCTTATGCCCCGAGACATTCTTGCAGCCGTACCAAGACTTTTAAGTCACTTGCGTAGCGGAGATTTGAATTGACCAAAAAGTTTATCTCAAAATCTGTCAAAGATACTCATAAGCATGCTGCCAATTTGGCTGAAAAATTGAAGAAGAATTCAAAACGCCCAAGCCTCGTGGTTCTGGTGGGGGAATTAGGCGTAGGAAAATCAGAGTGGGCCCGTGGATTTATTCAAAAATATATTTCAAAAGAAACTATTGTCAATTCTCCTACATTTTCAGTAATAAATCCTTACTCAAAAGGCCGGCGTAAACTATTTCACGTGGATCTGTATCGGCTTTCGGGCCCTGATGACCTCGAGAGTGTAGGGTTTTGGGACCTATTGATCGATAACAACGTGGTGGTAGTCGAGTGGGGAGACCGATTGCCAGAAATTCGCCGGTCTAAAATTGAAATAATCAAATTTAAGTTTGAGTGTGATTCGAAAGGTATACGACAAATATTATCTTAATGAACTGATTCCGATTACGTTCGACCTTCGCGTGCCGGACGGACAAATCTGGTCATAGTAAAATTAAAGCAGTCCCAGGGTTGGAACTGCTTTGCATTACCTCCATTTGCCGCGGTCTGCTTGGTGCAAACCAGTGGGCTCATGGAGATGAACCCTCCTACTAAACTAGGGGGTAGATATGAACAACAAACAAGTTGTTGTCTCTATCGAAAAAAAATGTAAAAAACTAAAGTTTTGGATTCGCTGCACGTTTGAGATAATATCCTTAATTAAGTTTCTGCATTGGTTCTGGACCTTGATCCAATAGTTTGGGCTTTCGGTTGTGGGTGGCTGGTACAGCATTTACATGGAAGGCGCTCGGCAGCCGCGGCGCCAATTTTATTCAATCGTTGCTGGGCAGTTTGTTGGCATTTTATTGGGAATATCAACTGAGTTTGTCCAATCACTTTTGAAAATAGATAGCAATTGGTTTGCGGCCGTTTGATTTTGAAAGAAAATTCCCAACTCTCGAGCGCGCCTTGTTGAATTATTTGAAAAGTTCACAGAGCCTACGTAGGCCACGTTTCCATCAACTAGAATCATTTTTCCATGAATATAGGGCTGTGTCACTGTGGCAGGAAAAGGCATCATATGTCCTTTGACTCCACCTTGAACCATACTCCTTAAGAACGGAAAATTATAAAGAGGATTTGGATTCAAATCGCACATGGGCACAATAACTCTTACATCAATGCCTCTTGTGGCAGCTTGAACAAAAGCATTTTGGATTGCCGGATTTCCCAGATTCTCAACTGTAGAATATATGGAGCTTCGGGCCGAATTGATAAACGAAACTAGTTTTGCCTCTGAATCAACGGGGCTCCACAAAAGATGAGGGTCACTGAGCTGTGGCGTATTGCCCGTCCTTTTCGTAGCATTTTCCCAATCAACGGCAAATACTTTTAAAATTTCACGGATCACACTTGGATCTTTTGTAACAATTCCGTAGTCACGTCTGGTGGCCGCTGAATTAGTTAAATTAACCGAAGTAACATAAGCGAACACTTTGTCAACAATCATGGCCTTAACGTGAGTGATTGTAAATGCAGGGCTGCTGGCGGCTACTTTTACTCCGCCATTTTGCAGCTGCAGGGCCACTTTCTTATATTGCTCCTGGGTGAGGCTTCTCCCGTCTAGCAATACGGCCACATCAACGCCGCGAACGTGAGCTTCGATAAGTGCATTTACTGCTACTTGGTCGGTGAGGTGGTACATTTCCATTCGAATAGATTTTCTGGCAATTTGGATTCCTTGAATAAAGGGTCCATTGCCCGTCGGGCCGGGAGTAGCGAAAAAGGCCACATCATCCTGGGCGTGTGAATAAGAAAGCAAAACAAAGAAGGAAAATACAAATGACAGAATAAAAATGCGCCCCATTTGGCACCTCTCTTTTCGGAGTAATTTTTCACATGGATTCACATTTTGGTCAATTGGGTAATGAGGGAGTAGGCATTCCGGGCCGGCGCTCAATTTGACGGAGAATTACTGCTTCCCAATATCAAAAGGCACTGAAATTCCAATATTGAACATCATAGGAATAGGGATAAACGACTTATTAGATGCTCCTGCACTTGAGTAAGGAGCAGTGAAAAGAAAAAAAGTTCTCAGACTCATAAGGCCTGTAATGCGAGCTGAAATTTCCCGTTTGATTCCAACTCCGCCTGAAAGTCCGAAAAACGATTTTGTGGTTTGAGCCGTGTCGCGCACGGGTACATCGGGAAGTGACGAAGAGACGGTGATCGTACTTGGCCCACCCAAGGCATATCCTAGAAGTGCTTCCCAAAACAAAACCTGACCTTGACTTTCAAAGTGGCCCTCAGCCCCTGTACCAATAAAAGTCCAAACTTGGGTCATAGACTTTAAGTTAGTCCCAGAAAGTAAATAACTAGTGTCAGTCTTTTGTGACGCTTCTTCTGTGAATGACATGCGTTCGATACGAATTTTCGCACCAATAGGCCGATCGTTCCAAATCGTAAAAAAAAGAGAACCCTGGTAGCCCGCACCGACCCCAAAAGTTCCTAGTGAAGGGTCAGAGGCTAAAATCGTACCGTTACCACCAAGTTCAATTCCTGCTGAAGATTTCATCGGAACGGCCTGGGCCATTTGACAGTACAATAAACAAACGCTAAAGGCGGGAATCCCCAGCAATGGACCTAAGTTTTTGAAAAAGTACATATTTTTACGCTAACAAATGGCCCAAAATCGTTCAAGGTAAAACAAAACCTCGACCTTAGCCTTGACGAATAGAATTTCAAAATCAATGAAAAAAAGCCGAAAAATACTTGTGGATCTCTATCAAAAGCCCAAATGGGTTGAAGCATTTTCTATCGACGATGCAACCTGGGAAACTTTATGTTCTCAAGCCGCACGCTTGAAGTTTACTCCTCTTGATATTGCTCTTGATATGGGTCTCTTCAACGAAAACAAACTCGCAGAGTGGGCGAGAGAAATCTCAGGCCTTGTAAGTGTTAAGACAGTATTTTTTAATGGTGATCCTCCTCTTGAACTTTTGAAATCCCAAAATTATCACAAATGCCGTGAAAGCGGCTGCATGCCCATCGCAAGCTGGGATGGAATTTGTTATTGGGCAAAACTTAGTAACGAATCAACAGGGTTAGAAAACGAATTTCCCAATGCCATTTGGGTATTGGCTCCATGGTCGGGACTCAAAAAATGGTTTTCACTTTGGGAAAACTCCGTCACATCAAGGTCAGAAGCAGCGACTGTTGTGGCTTTTCACTCTCCCGTGATAGAAACTGAGATAGAATTTCCAATGAACCCTCCAGCAGGAATTAATTCTGAAGACTCCCAAGTTCTAACGGCCGTTGATTTTAGTCAAGTGATGGTGCCTGTTTCGAGCAAGGCAATAGCGGAGCCTATTCGAAGACCAGATTTTTCACCCAAGGAAGAATCGGCATCTCAGCTTCCCAGTTTTTCACCCCCCATTCCTGGAGGAAAAATAGCAACGGCGTCCATCCCTCCAGCACCTTCGATGCCGATGACAGCTCCAAGCGGTCCTGCTATTCAGGTTCCCATTGCGCCCATTCCAGTTGATCAAATTAACGCCAAACTGGGTGCTGCTACCTCACTTGAAGTATTGACCACGACTGTCTTAGGTGGCTGGAAGAGCCAATTTGATAAAGTTATGATTTTACTTTTTCAAGCAAATCAACTCATCATCTGGCGATGGAACGGTGATTGGAGCGGAAAATTTGATAAGGGTGTTTCCATATCCCTTGATTCTCCTTCCATATTTAAAATTGTGGTGGACACGGGATCTCCTTACCATGGGTATGTGGCCAGAGGCCCCATCAACGAAGCTTTCTTTAATCAAACAGATAGTGGTCTGCTCCCTGAACATATTACCATCGTTCCCGTCATTGCAGAAAACAAAGTGGCTGCCATGCTAGTGGGAATTGGAAGTAAGTCCGCTGCTAAAACAGTCTCATTAACAAAACTTGAAGAGAATGCTTTTCATTTTGCGAGGGGACTCATTAGATTTATGGGACCTATGAAGAGAACTGGGTAAGATTTAATGCTCAAAGCTAAGTGAAAGAAAGACCGGCTCAAGTCGGTACATTGTCCACGAAGCATTTTCTGCTTCATTGGCTCCGGGCGTGATGAAAGTTCCATTTATTCGAGTGCTGCTGAAACGGTATCCAAGCCAAAATTGATACATGAAATTCCATTTTAGACCCACGGCCCCCTCATAGACATCAGCGGTGTAGCCGCTGATTCCTTCTACTGAAGACATCGGTTTATAATAGAGTAAATTAAGTTGAGCTTTAAGGCCTGCTTTAATTGTTGCAGTAAACCTTGTACCGATGAGTGGTCCAAAGGTTGTAAAATCTGTAACTCTTGAGGCTAGTTGATTTTCGGCTTCAACAATGTCCATCATTCTATAACCAAACCAAAACTCCTGGCTAAATCCCTTTGAACCGAATCTTAGTCTCATGGTGGCGTCAGAAACTTGCGAGTAGGCCGATACGCCTTCTACATTCATGAGGCCGGTTCTGGTATTAATGAAGATTCCAAAGGTTTCAAAAATATAATAGCCACCTAAGAATCCTAAAAAATTCCCAGCGGCCGAAGTCTGCTGTGCGATTTGAGTGATGCCACTTGTTTGTCGGGCAGAGGTCGTCGTGTATAAATCATTTGTGGGGCTCAAACTAAACTCTAACTCGTAATTTCCTCCATGGATTACGTCGTCGCGAACTTCAAAATCCCAAGTTTCAGATTCAATACCCGTACTGTCCTTGGCTTCTTTAGTTATGATAGACCACCGATAGGCCCCCGGTTCTTCGTAATCAGCTCGGTAACTTGAATCGGCAATATTAGCTATGACCTCTTTAAAAGGTTTTGCCCCGAAACGCCCACTCACTTTTTCAAAAGCGAGGTCAGTGAAGTGGCTATTGGGGTCTTGCTCCCAAGTGAAATCCACGGGTCTGTAAGCTGCAACTAACCCATTTTTGGATGGAGTGATAAGTTTTGGAGCCGCGAATGAATTTTTCTTAATGATGAATTTTCTTGAGTCAGAGTATTCAGACATAAAGGCTTTTTGAACAACGCAACGAATTTTCCAGTTGTATTCACCTTCCGGGAGTTTTTTTGTTTTGAATTTCGTTTCAGCAACTGTTTCTTCTAATACTTTTTCACCTGTTGATTTAGAGATAAGAATCTCATATTCGAGTTTTCCGTCGCTGGGCTTCCAAATAAATTCGAGCTCAGGTAAAACTTCAAAGTAACTTACTTCATAACTGGGCTGGGGTTCTAATAATTGGGGCGCATAGGGGGCCACAGTCACCGGGGCCGGTTGTGACCATTTACCCGCTCGAGCTTTAAGATCGACCACTCGGACTCTGTAGTAGTAGTGACCTACTCCAAGGGGGGCAGAAATCATTGGTTTGTCTGATTGGACAGACAAGACTGTTTTATCAAAGTTTGTCGATTCTGAAACTTGAATATCATATTTTGAAGCCTTCTCCACGGGGTCCCAACTAAATTCCACATCGCGGGCTTGACTTGCCGGAGGAAACAAGATGGCCAACAAAAATAAAATATTCATTATTTCACCACCGGAGCGTTAAGTTTAGGCGCAGCCAATTGCTCTGGAATGATCATGCTGAATTCAAAAGGATGATTAAAAAGTCCCTCTTGGCCCTGGGCGTCGACCGCAGAGACAAACCAAATATAGTAACCGTCGGCTAGTTTAGAAGAAGTTATTGTCGTTTCCGCAACCAATCGATCTAGGACAGGAATCTTATCTCCGTTTTTTGCTTCAATTCTTTGAACCACAATATGATACTGAGCTGTGGCAGGCACTGAATTCCAAATAAATTTAACCGGCGTGGGTTCACTGATTTCGATAACTTCTTTATTGGTGGGTTGCATAAGTTGAGGGGGCTTGGCCGCCATTTTCAAAGAAAACGACGAAACTTCGCTATTTTCGATGGCCTTGCCGTCAGGGGCCAAACTGACTAATTTCCAAAAATAGAGACTAGGAGTTTTCAAACTCAAAGATACGGATTTAATGGTAATGTTGTCTTGCTTTATGACTTCTTTAAAGTCATCAGTTTTACTTACGAAAATGCTTACGGGCCCTGGTAAATTTCGTGTTGTTTGCCATTGAAACAAAACAGGCTCAGGATTTTCTGAAAAGTCCCTTAATATTTCAAGTTTGTCCTTAGGATTCGTCAAAATAAAAGCTTGGGGCTTTGGTTTTGTTTTTATAACTAATTTTCTAATTTCACTTTGCCCAATACTTGCAGAATGTTCGCCAATTGCTTTAACTCCCCAATAATATGTCCCTTGATTTTGCCAACGCCACGAAAATGTAGCAGTATCTACCGTTTTAGTTTTAATTATCACCCGTTGGTCTAAATCAGACGAAATATTGACTCGATACTCGGTTCCTTTGGTCATTCCTTTCCACGAGAGTTCCACGGGTTCACCGGTGTCCCAAACTAATTCGTCAAGGGGTTTAATGAGTTCAGGAAGTTTTGGCATTTTAACTTTTAAAGTAAAGGAATAAGTGGGCGAAACAGCCAGTTCCTCATTTTTTGATCCGAAGGCTCGAACGCGCCAGTAGTAAACCTGAGAAGGTAGGTCTTTGACGAGAACTTTGGGTTCAGTTTGGGCTTTTGAATAAGTAATATTTTTAAAATCAGCGCTTGTTGCTACTTCTGCCACGAAAACTTTGACGGCGATGGCGCACTTCCATTGAAGGTCCACAACGTCTTCTTCGGGCTCTAAATCAAAGTGAGTTGCATTTTCAGGGTACACGAGTTCCAACCTTTTATCGGCACCCACAGTGAAATTGCGAGAATCTGTGTAGAGCATTTTTTTTTCTGCCATCCAACCTACACGCCAATAATAGGTCCCTTGGCCCAAAGCGACCGTGGCCCCTTGGTGGCCTTTGAATAATTTGGTTTTGTCGGTCGAAAACAAATTGTCAGGCGAAATCTCGAGTTGTTCTTGTTTAATTTCTCCTCCTGAAACTTCCCATAAGAATGGTTGTTTCAAGTCGCTGCGATTGGATTGAATTTTAGATCTGTGTTCAGGAGATTTAAGAACAATAGCGATCTTGCTGACTTGGCCCACACCTGTTTCTGACAATCCTGCGCGGTCAGCTTGTGATAGTTCTACAGATTTTTTATTTCGATCGGTGAGGGTGGCGCGTCCTTTGGCCACTTCAATACTGGCATCGGCCCCCATATTCGCTTTAATCTTAACGTCAGCGCCTTCACCTTTAACAATTGAATCTTTGACTTTAATCTCAAGGTTCTTACCCGTTTGGGATGAAGAAATGTCTCCGGCCTTAAAGTTCACGCTTAAATTTTGAAGAGATTTGTCTAGGACGATTAGACTGTTTTCTCCGACCTCGATAATCGTCGAGTCAGAGAGTTTAATGGCTGCGTTGCTGTCTTTTCCTGTTCTGACTGAATCTTTCGAATAGACCAAAGCCGTTTTGTCGATGGGCTCCCACATCACCTCATTTCCCAGCTGTCTCTTAACATTGTTTTCAGCGTATAGAATTTCGCCTACCACTTCGCGATTCACCTGTTCTTCGCTGGATGATTGTCGAGGTCTGTAGTCGAGGTAAAGGTAGTACGATGCGATCGTGATTCCGATCAAAACAGGACCTATGAAAACAACTCGTTTGAACCAACTGTCTTGCAAAGATGCTGCCCCTGTTCAATGCCTGCTTTTTCATCGACAGAAAATCTGAAAATCTTAAAAGTTTCTTAAAGGTTAAGTCAGATTTTGACGAAGTAGTATTTGTGAAAATAGGTCTCGGAATTTCAACAAAACTCATCTTCATGGTGACCTTGATTATCGTCGGTTCTATCGGTGTAGTTGTGTATAATGCCAGCGTCTTATTTCGAGATGACTCGTTGACCCGTGTCCAAGAGATGAATAAGGACATTGCTGAAAGTCTAGCCGACCAAGTTCACAATATTCTCAAAGATTCAATTGATAAGATGACCCTGATGGCAGAGACCGTGGCCCAAGCCGGGGGGCAACCCCTCTCTCCTGAAGCACAGGTTCTTGTTCAAAATGTTTTACGAAGCAATGATGAGTTAATTTCGCTAACAGTCTATAGGCCCGAATCTAATGGCGGCTTCACTGAAATTTACTTTGCTACAAAAGATGAGGCCTTGGCCGAGTTCGAACTCAAACGAGAAGACCTTAAAGATCGCCCCGCTTCGACAGTATTTGCCAATATTGCAAAACATAACTACGCTGTGACGGTTATCAACACAGCACCCATCTTGAAAAAATCAATTCTGACATTGGCTTTTTTGACAAAAGAAAGTGTCAACCAAAAGCAAAGGTGGCTTGTTCGCACAGAGATTAGACAAGAGCCCCTGCTGAAATTATTTATGAAGAAATCCTTTGTTACGGCTTATCTTGTGGACCCCGACGGAAATCTGCTTGTCCACTCCAATCCTAAATTTACTTTACAAAATTACAATGTCTCGGGTTATCCGATCGTTCAAAAAATGCGAGAAGGCAAAGTAAATACTCTCCAGATGCCTTTTGAAGACGAAGAGGGAGTCGCTTATATAGGGGCTTTCAAAACTATAGGCGTCGGCGATACAGGAGTCGTTGTTCAAGTTGAAACTGAAATGGCCTTGGCCGCTCTAACTCGCGTGCAGTACCGGGCGTTTTTGATAACAGCCATTGTTGTAGGCATTGCATTTATATTTAACTTTCTTTTTTCAGAGTCCATGATTAGTCCGCTGGGAAGTCTTTACCGGGCAACTGAAAAAATAGCCCAAGGTCAATTTGATGTGAAGTTACAGCCCAAAAGTAATGACGAAATAGGTGCATTGACAGTAGCATTTAAAAAGATGACTGTCGGTTTACAAGAGCGAGACAAACTCAAAACTACTTTTAATAAATTCCACTCAAAAGAAGTCGCAAAAAAACTTATGTCAGGTGAAATAAAATTAGGTGGTGAAAGAAAAATGGCCACAGTATTTTTTAGTGACATTCGTGGGTTTACTTCTATGGCCGAATCCATGGGACCCGACGAGGTATTAGGTATGCTCAACGAATACATGACGGCCATGGTGCAAATCGTCGACGATTATAAAGGTGTTGTGGATAAATACGTGGGGGATGCCATCATGGCTTTGTGGGGAGTCCCCAACTCTGGTACAAACGATGCGCTCAATGCTGTTAACGCCTGTTTAGATATGCGAAAAACTCTAAAAAAACTAAACGAAAAAAGGCGAGGTCGCGGCCAACCCGAAATCAAAATCGGAATGGGCTTGCACTCCGGTGAAGTGGTCGCTGGTAATATGGGTTCAGATCAGCGTTTGGAGTACACGGTCATTGGCGATACTGTCAATCGGGCAAGCCGAATTGAGTCAGCGACTAAAGAGTTCCATACAGATTTTTTAATGAGCGATACAACCTACGCCATTGTGAAAGATCATGGAATTATAGTCGGCCCTCCTCATTCAATTAAAGTTAAAGGAAAAGCTCTGAAAATTGTTGTTCATCAGGTCATTGGTAAGAAAAATTCGAGCGGATTTTTAGAAACAGAGTTGAGTGAAAGCGAACAAAGAGCAATCCTGAATGGTCCTCCTACAGAACAAAAAAATGATGAAAATTCAAGTGAAAGACCGCCCTTTGCCCACACCCCAAGCTATGTGCCTGGCGCAGGGTTAAGACCTCAAATA
>JAHFAE010000095.1 GCA_023250675.1 Oligoflexia bacterium
CAGAACCTAAATACCTTATTCCCGTAGCAAAAAATTGGGTACAAAAGGAACTCGAGCGTTGTAGAGTTGGCGACTTTCAAGGTAACTATAGGAGAGCCGAATTACATGTTAATATGGTTAAACACTACTTCATAATTCGACATAAAAGATATTGGGGACGCTCTGAAGGTCTAGAGTGGATAAAAGACAATGATCCAATGACTTTTAAACTGATTCAACGTGCTTTAGTCCATCCAGCCAATCTTTCATTTTTGAAGGCTGCCGCTTCAAGAGTTTACAAAGTGCACCTGAAATAGACATCTAATGGAGAGCAGCCGAGGGGCGGATCCCAATTGCTCCCTCAGTCTCGAATAACTGTAACACATGGCGTAATATGAAAAATATTTAAGCAAGCAACTATGCGACTTCAGTCAAGTTCTTATTCGATTTCCCGATACGATAGTAGGTATCAAATGAGATCGGCCGTGACATATGCAAATTGGGTCCAATCTGCAGTTATTTCATCCTTTACTGGCATTAGCGATAATTATTGGCATCTCTAGTCTTCTGGGTCAGCTAGTCAAAAAGTTTGGTCAACCCAGCGTAATTGGAGAAATTGTTGGCGGTATTATTTTGGGCCCATCGATTTTTGGAAGGATATCGGGGGACCTATTTCACCTGATTTTTGCCCCTCCCATTATCTCATCACTTCAAATAATTTCACAGCTTGGGATCATTTTTTACATGTTTCAAATAGGTTTGGAATTCGATATCAAGCATTTACGTGCCTATGGAAAGTCCACGCTCCTTATTTCTTATTCAAGTATCATCCTGCCATTTCTCTTCGGTTTAGGATTAGCCTTCTACACTTATCCAACCTTGGCTCAAGATAACGTCGACTTTCTTCCGTTTGCTTTGTTTTTCGGCGTTTCTATGTCGATCACTGCATTGCCAGTATTAACAAGAATTCTTACCGACAAACGGGTCCAAAGTACGCCATTGGGGACATTATGCATTGCATGTGCTGCCATTAATGACGTCACAGCATGGTGCCTTCTCGCGCTTACTATTGGCTGTGCTAAATCGCAGTTATTAGCAGCGTTCATAACAATAGCTCTAGCCACCACTTATGTTGGGGTAATGCTGACTCTAGTGAAATCTTTTGTCGCTCGATGGTTATCGACAAGGCCACATTTTTCTTACGAACAACTTTCGCTTCTCCTCGTTGCAGTTCTTATTTCTTCTTGTATCACCGAATTCATTGGCATCCATGCGGTCTTTGGTGCTTTTATAATTGGGATTATCATTCCTAAAGAAAGTCATCTGCCACACGAGCTTAAGCACCGTATCCAGGATTTTGTCTCCTTTTTCTTAATGCCACCTTTTTTTGCGCTCACAGGCTTAAGAACTGAAATCAACCTTATCAACGGCCTTCAAGGGTGGCTATTGTGTGGAGCAATAATTGTTTTGGCTTCTATTGGCAAATTTGGCGGCACCTTTATTGTAGCCCGTTTAACGGGTCATACTTGGCATAATGCAGCGGCCTTAGGTATTCTGATGAATACGAGAGGACTCGTAGAACTCATAGTATTAAACATAGGGTTAGATTTGCATATTATTTCACCCTCATTATTTACGATGCTTGTCATCATGGCTTTGTTCACGACATTTATTGCGCCTCCAATTTTCAAAATGGTTACAAGAAAACATCCATGGGTTGTGCATGGCGGACTACAAAATAAGAGTGCTTAGCAAAAGACATTTCCTCTGGATGATCGTCTAGGTTTCAAGTTTTAGCATTTTCTTCCGATTCTAAATTGCTAGGAGTAAGAGAAAGCCATATGCGCGTTAACGCCCTCTTTAACGATTTTGGAAAAATAATTGAACTCTCATCCCAAGAGTACCTTTCGGTGAACACGAATAGATTTAAAGAAATCTTTAACAATCATGGGGTTCTGCTTATCCGCGGTACAAAGGTCGATCGAGATTTATTTGAAAAATTCACAGGACATTTTAGTTCAGATTTTATTGTTCATAGTGCAAAAGTAAGAAAAAGACTTTCAAAAGATCAAACAGTACAAACTGTTACGGAAGGGTATGGGCCAATAGTGCTTCATTCAGAAATGGCTTATTCCCCATTTTCGCCAGAAGTAATATGGTTTTATTGCGAAACTCCTGCGCCAGTAGGTGGCGAAACAACCGTTGGAGACGGTGTGCAATTTTATAGAAAACTTTCTCCACGAGCACAAAAACTTCTAATGAGTCAGAAACTTAAGTACGTAAATATATGGGCACCTGATCGTTGGCTCACTCACTTCCCCAGTGAATCGCCTGATGAAGTGATTCAAAAAATGACTCAATTGGGCACACAAGCCCATTGGATAAACTCAGAAACGCTCTATTTTGAATACTTACGATCAGGTATTACTAAATCCGCCAGGGGCCTTGCATTTGCTAATGGTATTTCAATTCATAGGCAGTATGAAAAAGAAGTGAACACTTTTCAAGAGTCACATGACAAACAAGTACGTCATGGAATTTTTCTCGAAAATGGGGACAAAATCCCGGAATGGTTATGCAACGAATTAACTGAGATTGAGGAAAAGGTGACGCAAAAGGTCAGTTGGCAGAATTCAGATATTGTGATGATCGATAACCTTACAGTGCTTCATGGGCGGTGCGCCTTTGATCCAGCTTTACAGCGGTCTATCTTACTACGGATGGCGAATTGGCCAAAAGCTGCCTAAAAACTTCCTAAAAACTTCCCTCTATCCTACTCGTTTCAACACCAAACGCTCATCGCAAAGTTTTTTCAATACTTCATCAAATTTTATTTCTTTATTTTCTTTACGAACTTCCTCGCAAACCTGTCTCCAAGTTTTCTTGCCATCTAAAAACTGTAAAACCTGCTTTTGTTCTTGGGATACCGCTAAGAAATTTTGTCCCATGAGCCAACTTGCTGTGTTTGACAGCACAGGTCTTTCAGCATCATATGAGATACCCCAAGTTTCCACGAGTTCCCTTTTTTTACCGTCAATAAAAAAACTTTTTTCGTATGTTCCATTGACTAATAGACGTGTTTGAGACCCTACCTCTGGAAAATCGACCTCTTTGACATTTTCCCACTCAGCTTTAATTTTAATTTCCTTCTCGAGTTTTTCCTTTGGTAGATCCACCGAAGTCATCATGTTTTTAAAAAAACTCACCTGTTTACCGATAGCAGGATGTGGGTTGCCTGGAATAACTGCCGTGAAATAAGTAAATGCCTGCTTAGCTCCAATATTATCACCCACCCTGAGGTTGCGTTTTCCCTTCCAAAATAATTCTTCTGCGTGCATGGTCGTCGCACCAGAATAAAAGTAGTGGAGAAAGTCTCTCGTAACTTCGTACATCTGTTTGTAGTTTCTCTGATAGAAATTTATGACATC
The DNA here is from genome assembly GCA_023250675.1 of Oligoflexia bacterium. Taxonomy (GTDB): domain Bacteria; phylum Bdellovibrionota; class Bdellovibrionia; order JABDDW01; family JABDDW01; genus JAHFAE01. The sequence goes on from JAHFAE010000095.1 coordinate 3,408, forward strand.
TGCTTCTTTGGATGGGTTTGTGACTATTGTGTTAACACATATAGCGGCACTGTAAGCTGAAAGCATGGCCAAAGAAACACCGGTTGAAATAAGAGGATCTAAAAATGCAGCCGCGTCCCCACAAGCAAAGTACCCAGGGCCCGCGGTAATATCACAAGTATAAGACCAATCCATTACTGTTCTAAACGGTTGTGTCTGTTTTGCGTTTGGTCCTAACATTTTTTTTACTCTTGGAGTTTCTTCGACCGCTTGCCAGAAAAATTTTTCGGGCCCCCCAGCTCCGGAATTAAACTGATCTTTGAACTCTTGGCCACTAACGAGCCCGCAGCTTACGTAACCAATGTTCTTGCTCGCAATGGGAATCCACCAGAACCAGCCTTTTGCACAAGTCGTAATGACAATGTGTCCTTCTATCCCTTCAACTTCAGCTTCATCGGGCCCAACCACGTTGTCGAAATAGCTATAAAATGCGACTTGCCTCATTTGGTCGTCGAATATACGAGTACTCAATTGTTTAGCTACCACAGAGGCGCTTCCAGAAGCATCTATGACGAACTTGGCCCGCAATTCCCCGGTCATTCCATTTTTGTCTTTCCATTTGACCCCGGCAAGACGTTTAGTTCCAGGCACAAAAATAGGTTCTGTAACTTTGGTTTCTTCTCGAACATCTACGCCCACCGAACGAGCATATTGAGAAAGCATTTCATCAAAGGATGCTCTCTCCACATGGTAAGCATAAGTGTAGGGGAGGAAGGGATTCTCTTTCCATTTCAGATGCCACGGCTTATCGGCTTTTCCCCATGTGTAAGTGGCCCCTGGTTTTCTAGGAAATTTGCGCCGCTCGCATTCCTCAAGAAGCCCAAAGTCTTCCAATATGGGCATTAGACTGGGAAGGAGTGACTCTCCAATCCGATGCCTCGGATGTTTGTCTTTCTCAAGTAAAATTACTTTACGTCCATCGCGGGCCAGATAGCTTGCAGCCGTACAACCAGCTGGCCCCCCACCGACAACAATTACATCCCAGTCATTATTTTTCATGAAATCCCCTAATTATAAATGCCTTTATAAGTATCTATTGATGATACCCTAGGCCCGTTACATATGGTATGTGGCGGAAGTCTAGAACTTTTCCATTAATTCCAATAGGGCGAATACAAGCGAAAAGTCGACTGGCATCGAGTCGAAAAACAAATCATGGAAGAAGCATTTTTGAGATTAGTCTCTATTACAGATCTGGTTCGATCAAAGGTATGGCTTCGCAAAAGTCAATAAATTTGCTCAGGGCCTTGTTGAATGTAAGAGGATTCCAGCCGGTTTGACTGACAATTTTTTGAATCAGTTTTTTAAGTTGGCAAAACCCTGCTGTATCAAAGCCTGTAGTCACAAGTGTCGAAAGGCGATTCTGCAATTCAATTACCAAATCAGGAGTGGGACCATCCTTCCAATGGCATCCTCTAACAATAGCTTCAGCATATGAAGTCGTGAAATAGAAAAAGTCTACAACCAAAACGGGAAGAGCACTCCCTGCCAAATATTCACTGCCAATAGGAAGAAATTTTTTGAATTTAAATTCCCTGTTCGAGTAAAATTGTTCTATTGTTTCTTGTGAAGAACCGAAATGAATGCCATTTAAAGAGGGCCCCCAAAGTTCAAAACACAACAAGATTCGATGGCCTGCGATAAGGCTGTAGAGGCCCTGATGCCTGTAGGCTTTACGAATGAAACATCTAGAAATAATAGGAAAACCTTCATGCGGAAATGGCCCATCAATTTTATCACTAATTGAAGCAGTTCCCACTAACGTTTTATTTCCGAAGCGATCTACACCGTAATAGGAAAGAATAGTGGTTGGACGTTTCTTATTCTCGTGTTCAATAAGATGAGCAATCCCCTCGATACCTGGAGGGAGTTTTATCCATCGCCAACACATAGGGCAGTCTTGATCGTTTCGGAGCTCTTCAAGAAGCTCCAGAAATGATTTATTTTCAATTATGTTTGTTGCAATGACTTCGGTCCAGTTATGTTTAAGCAAAAGTTCTTCCCTAACTTTCAACTTGACTGTAAATTGGCCTGAGGGCAGGAACTTAGATAAATGACTGCTTTGTTGGGCAGGAGCTAAGCGGGGAACGGAAGACATAATACAACCTCTAGGACTATTCGGTATAATAACAAGAAAATTTAGCTATTTTTCTGTTATTTTAAGTTTAAAAAGCAATAGATTTTAAATAGTTAGGCCAAATTAATGGGAAGGGCCACTTGAGAAGTCAAAGAGATTTTCAAAAATTTTTAGATTTTGACCTATTACCGTATTCTTCGGGAGCAAATAAAATTGGCTTGCCCGAAATGCTAATATCCCCTGAAATTATACCAATTAGACAAGAAATTATTGACGAAGCTGGCCAAATTGTAAAAGCCTTTCACTTCTTGCGGCAAATGCCACTTTACCAAAAATCAATATTGTCTGAAGGTCCTGAGATTGTGAAATGGAAACCACCGAACTCCTCAATACTAATGAGCTATGATTTCCATTTGACGTCGTCGGGACTCAAACTAATAGAAATAAATACTAACGCCGCATGTTCCCTTTTACTTCATGCTCTGAATATTTTTAACTGCGTAGAACAGTTCGGTGAATCATCTTTTCCAGAAAGACTAAAAGAAGAATTTATAGAAGAGATCAGAACTTTCGGATTGAACGGTTCGAATTCAATAACGATAGCCATAATTGATGATAACTTAAAAAAACAGAAAACCTATTTTGACTTTCTCCTTTCTCAAACCCAAATCGAGTCTTGGGGCTGGGAGTGCATTTTGGGAGAACCTCAAGATTTCATTTTGGATGAGGAGAGTGGATATTTGATTTCAAAAAACGGCAACAGGATCCACCTCGTCTATAACCGCCTGGTAGATTTTTTATTGGAAAGTCCAAATCACAATCACCTCGCACTAGCCTACCTGAGAGGAAAGACCTGCTTTAGTCCGAATCCACATGAATATTTTCTTTTGTCAGATAAGAAAAGACTTGTGGATATTTCCACGCCAGGTTGGCTCGAGAGCCTCCAAGTTCCTGATAATATGATCCAAATATTACGTAGAACCGTGGAGAAAACCATCTTGGTTGACCTCTCGAAAGCAAATGAGTTGTGGCAAAATAGAAAATCATTGTTTTTCAAATTGAGGAGTTCTCACTCCGGCAAACAAGCCGTGCGTGGGAAATCAATTACAAAGAAAGCCTTTGAACATATCCTGAAAAATGGGAACTTCGTAGCTCAGAAGTTTATTTTGGCTCCGAAACTAAAGTTCCCTCAGTCATCTCAGGAGTTCAAGTTTGATTTACGATTTTATGCTTACAAAGATGCAATTGATCTTGTTGGAGCTCGCCTTTACAATGGTGCCGTCACAAACTTTCAAAATCTTGGTGGTGGATTTGCGAGTGTCAAGATAGTCTAGTTTCAAGAAACATCTAATATCACAAATGTGATATCATCCTCCAAAGGCATGTTCCCACGCAGTATTTCAACCTTTTTACAAAGACTGTTTCGCAGTTCCATTGTCGGAGTCCCTCGGCCTTTGTTCATAAATTGCTCAATTTTTCTCATACCAAGTCGACTTTTATTTGGAAGTAAAAGTTCTTTGAGGCCGTCTGTGAATAGAAATATTCTATCGCCACTTTGTAAGGGCCTTTCTGAATATCCCAAACTCAAAGTTTTGTAGCCCAATGGCTGGCCAATCTCAGCTAATATCTCTATCTGGCCCTCTCGATTTTGTACGAAAATGGGAGGCGCACCTGCCGTCCACCACTTAATCTTCATTAGCGCCATATCAACTTCTACAACTGACATGGTCATGAAATAATTCCCTTGACCGATTTTGAAAATAACCGAATTAAGCGCTTCCAAAATGCCAGAAATTTCAATGGGTCTTTCCATATTTATTGATCCTAAAATAGATAAAAAGCTACCAGATACGGCGGCCGTGAGCATGGCTGGGCCGACTCCATGACCTGTGACATCTCCCAAAAGAACAATCAGCTTGCCATCTTCTTTCATGTGATACCACCACCAATCACCTCCGCATTGATTTGTGGGTTGGTAAAAACTTGCAATCCTAAAATGTGGAGAGCTGACAAAATTATCTTTAGGGAGCAGTAGTTTTTGGAGGGCTCCTGAAACCTCTAAATCTTTTTCAAGAACTTTGTTTGAAATTTCTAATTGAGCCATACCAGAAGTCTTAAGCGCTAGGGCAATATGATTTGATATTGTAGAAAAAAAGTTAGCATCTTCTTCTGAAAAAATCCCTTTAATGACGGAATTGTCGACATAAACGACACCCATGAATTTTTCGTTCAAATAAAGAGGTGCAGCCATCATGCTCAATAAATTGTTTGAAATGGCACTTTGGGAACCGAGTAGAGCTCCTTCTTCAGAACCAGCAACTATGAGAGTTTTCTTGTCTTGTGCTACCCGCTTAATAATCGTCGTGCTATATCCTTTGGCTTCGGGGAGATCCTGTTTTTTTGCCCCCCTTCCTATACGAAAAACGAGCTCACATTTCTTTTCGTCATAGATGAAGAGAAAACTTCTTTCAGCATTGAGAACACTAATGGTTTCATCTAACATCTCCCGAGCTTGATCATTAACATCCAGAGTCGATGCCGATGCGCGGCTTACTCGAAAAAGTACCTCTGCAATTTTATCTGGATCTCGGTATCTTTTTTTGGAGTCATTCTCTTCGACGATATTTTCACCGAGTTGTGAAAGTAATTCATTGGCCTGTTGTTTTAACAAAGGAATTCTTAATTTTTCAAATGTAGCTCGTGCTTTTCTGGCCGAGTTTATGGCTTCATTTCCATCCAATTCAACAAATGTCTCCCCAATGTCCAATTCCGTGATTGCAAGATCTAGAGGTCGTTCCTGGGTTCGGAAAATCTTAGAAGCCTTCTTGAAATTTTTTCGAGCGCTGTTGAAGCGGCCCAGATAGGCCTCGGTTAGGGCAACAAGCCTGTAAACGTGGCCCAATTCCCTAAAGCTGCGTTCTCTTTTTAAAGCATCCTTTAACATTGTGATAATGTGCTGACCTTCTACTGATTTGAACTCACCTAAGCCTTTAAAATGAGTTTTATCTTTGATTGTCGCTTCCACTAAACCAAGATAAGCTTCTGAAACGTAAGCTGAGAAAAAAGCTTTTCCACGTTTTTCTAAAATATCAATGGCCATCTGAAATTGAATTCTTGCTTCTGCAAAACGCCGGTGTCTCAATCTAGAAAAGCCAGCGGCTTTACAAGCTTGAAAATGATCAAATGATAATTTTCTTTTTTCTGCAATATTCAGGGCTTCGCTGATATGATATGTCCCTTCGTTAATTTCATTGCGAAGTAAGAGGATATCGGCCACTTTAGCATGTCCACTCGAAAGTGTGCCTGCGGCCCCAGTTCGTTTTCCAAGTTCAAGTAATGTATATCCATGGCCCAATGCCTCGTCCAATTGACCTAGGCCTCGACGACAAAAATAAAGAAAAATATGAGCGTTGGCTAAATCCCACAAGTTGCCAAGAACAAGAAGCATTTCTCTAGCCCGCTCTGCATACATGATTCCGTCTTTTGATAATCCTTGCCATGTTGAGATTGCCGCCATTCGAACCATAGCTCCGGCCACGACTTCATCTGCATTTACCATTCTGCCAATATCAACCGCCCTATGAGCATGCCACATAGCTTTTCCAAGTTTAGGGCGATTGATATTAGCCAACGTCAACGCCATGTATTGGTGGCCAATGGCCAATTCGTAACTCGGTCCCATTTTTGCCCCTACACAAAGCAGCCTGTAGGCAATATGTAGTAGCGGAGCCATATCATAAACCACATGGACCATCCAAAGTCTGGTTAAGACTTCTGACGTAATTTTTAGTTTTTCAAAATCAATTTTTTTTCTAAAAAAATCTCCAAAAAACAAACCCATTAATTTAGTGCACACAATTTGAAAACGGTCTGATAGTATTCCAATCCAATATGTTTTATCACGGACCATGGCTCCGAGATGTTCTAAGGCTTTAATCAAAATTTTTCGACTCTCTTCGTAATCGCCTTGGCGCTGAAAGCATTCCCCTATTTTTGCAAGAAGCCGGGCTTCTTCAGTGGGTTTCCCCTTTTTAAGCGTTAGGAGAAAATCCAAATGATCGACGGCCTCTTTGTAACGACCAAGAACAGCTAGAATTCCGGCGATTTGCTCTCTAAGAAAGTCTTCTTTCACTTCTGAGTCATTTTTTCTCAAAAACTGGGAGGCTTTTAGAGAATGTTCAAAGTAGAAAAAAGCTTGTTCATTTGAATACCTTGCGCGCGCCGCTTCGCCAGCTTTGCAACAATATCTCAAAATCCGGTCTTGGTCTTCGCCAAGAATTGCATGTTCGGCCATCTCAAATACCACTTGGCTTCTGTCGTCACGATTTTCAAGGTATCGAATATATTGAATATGTACTTCTTTTGTTTTTTCAGTGGGGATTAACCGTGAACAGGCATCGTGGACTCTATCATGAAAAAATCGATAACCCGTAGATGTGATTGCCAGTATTTGCTGGGTCAATCCCAAACTCGATGCTTCGTAAACCCGCTGTGCTGACTGGTTATTGACACTGGCAGCCTCTTCAAACGAAAAGTCAGTTCCAATGAGAGCAATTTTTCCTAAAACTTCACAGGTAACCATATCCATTTTCTGAAGGCGACGTAAGACAAGATCCACAATATTTTGGGGAAGATCAAGTTCGTCAATTTTTTTTAAATCTAACAAAGGCGTGCTTCCATCAAACTTAATCACGTTGGCCGTTAAAAGGGCCTTTAGAAACTCACCAGCAAAAAGAGGATTTCCCTCCGATCGTCCAAAAACGATTTCAGACAAACCACTTGGGATTTTTGATGTCGGTAAAGATAGGCTTTCAGCAATCAACTGCCCCGTTTCCGTCTCGGTCAGAGGCTGAAGATTAATGCTCTTGACAAAAAAGTCAGTGGAATCTGCCATCTTCAGAATGCTTGATAGGGGATGGGAATCATCTACTTCTTCGCTTCTGTAAGTACCCAAGATAAGAATTGGGCAGTCAGAACAAAGTTGAACAAGCTTTTTCAATAATTGGAGCGTAATACTGTCTGCCCATTGAAGATCATCTAACAAAAGTACTAATGGCGCTCCTTTATGCGTAATCGATTGGAGTAACTTTTCAATGAGTTCAAAGAACCGCTCTCGGTCCTTTTCTTCTCCCAGATATTTGATGGGTTTGATATTGTCAAAAACGTCCTTATAACTGGGTGCCAATTGGACAAGTTCTGCGCTCCAGTCGCCAACAGTTTCACTGATTCGATCTAATATCTGTTTTTTTGTTGCCTGAGGACATTTAGACAATTTATTCTTAAAATCTTCGAGAGCCTCACCGAAGCAATAGCACGGAAGGTTTCTCGCAAATTCGTAAGATTTGCCATAGGCAAATCTGGCTCCTGAAACTAATGCTATATTTTCAAATTCTCGCAATAGTGTGCTTTTACCTATACCTGCCAAACCCCCAATGAACACTGTAACAAGTTTACCTTCCTTCACTTGCGCAAGACTATCTTGGATACTCCCTAATTCGTTTTTTCTACCAACAAAAACAGAACCGATTCGATGGCGAGACGAGAAATATTGGTCTAACTCAAAATCTGTATTTTGATCTCCCACCTGAAACTTGGACTCCGCTAACTGAAGATCAACCTTTAGTCCATCTGCTGATTTGTATCTTTCTGATGGTCTTTTCGAAAGTAGTTTTAAGATGATCTTTTCAACAAGGGGGGGGATTTCGTTCTGGAGTTCTGAGGGCCGGGGAATATTTTGAGACAAATGGGCATTAAGAACTGAATTGGGATCTTCACCTGGAAAAGGGAGTTTACTAGTAAACATTTCGAAAAGCATGACTCCTAAGGAGTAAAGATCAGAACTTGCCGTCACTGGCCAAGTTACCAAGCCTGCCTGCTCCGGAGAAATGTAGTGAACTGTACCGGCAAATCCACCACTGGAATCGTTATTTCGTTGGGCCAAACCCAGATCGACAAGTTTGGCAAACCATTGGCCTTCAATCTTTTCAATCATTATATTGGCTGGTTTGAGATCCCTGTGAATAAGGCCTCTTTCGTGAAGAAACGAAA
>JAHFAE010000096.1 GCA_023250675.1 Oligoflexia bacterium
TCTTTGGGTGTCCCCACTCCCATCAAATATCGAGGTTTCTCTTTTGGCAATAGAGGTGCGATCTCGTTTACTAACTCGTGCATCGTCTGGGGGGGCTCCCCTACACTTAAGCCCCCGATGGCATATCCGGGACAGTCCAATTCAATTAAAAAATCTGCACTTTGTTTGCGAACATCTAGATAAACTCCCCCTTGAACAATGCCAAAAAGAAGACTCGTTTCAGATGTCATGGCCTCTTTTGATCGCTTGGCCCATCTCATTGAGAGCTCCATACTTTTTTTGGCCTCTTCATGGGTTGCCGGAAACGGCGTGCACTCATCAAAGGCCATAATAATATCACTGCCTAAATCCATTTGAATTTTCATGCTGATTTCAGGAGACAAAAAACAAGGAGCTCCATCATAGTGACTTGAAAAATTAACTCCATCTTCAGATATTTTTCTTAAGCCCGAAAGACTAAAAACTTGAAAGCCCCCGCTATCTGTTAAAATAGATCGCTTCCAATTCATAAACTTGTGAAGTCCGCCCATTTTATTAACGAGAGCTTCGCCGGGGCGTAGATGAAGGTGATAAGTATTTCCCAATATTATCTCAAATCCAATTTCTTCAAGCTCGCTGGTCAACATGGCTTTGACCGTGCCCTTTGTACCGACGGGCATAAAGACAGGTGTTTGAATAACGCCGTGACGAGTGCTAAGCAATCCCAGGCGAGCCTGGCTATTGAGAACAGAATTTAGAATTTTAAAACTCGGGGTCATGAAATGACTGTTAAATCACCATAGCTAAAAAGTCTAAACTTCTTTTCTATGGCTATTTCGTAGGCCCTTAAAATCTTTTGCACGGCTTTGAGCTCACCTTTTGAATTACTTGGTGGAGTTTCGGTGGCAAAGGCAGAAACCAAAGCTAAAAGGGTGGATTCGGGTTGATGAAAATTAGTCAATAGACCATTTACCACTTCAAATTTATATCCTGGTGTTATGAATAACTTGGTTTCTCCAGCAAAGGGGGCAACGAGAGGCAGCCTGGTACCGGCAGTCCCAGAAGTCTGAACCGCTGATTCAAGGGCGCGAAGTGCGGTTGTCCCGCATGCCCAAACCTTTTTACCCATACCTTGTGATTCGCGAATGGCCGAACAGACTTCGGGACCCACGGCGGCAAATTCACTATGAATTTTGAAATCATTAAGATTTTGAGTATCTACAGGCAAAAATGTTCCTGCCCCCACATGAAGGGTAACAAATTCTACTTTTACACCTCGAGAGCGAAGCCCTCGCAAATGATCTTCAGTAAAATGCAAACCCGCCGTAGGAGCAGCCACCGAACCCCAATATTTGGCCCAGATAGTTTGATAACGTTCGCGATCATTACTGGTGTTACTAGAATCCCCGCTTCGTAATGAAGTAATATAAGGAGGTAAAGGGACTTCACCATGAGCTAGAAAATAATTTTTTAGTTTTTCATTTGTGAATTCTTCTGAAGTAACTTGAATTTTAGAAATGCGACCCTTTTCTTTAACTAGGGCCTTTATTCCTCCGGGCAATTCTATTTTGCGGCCCGCCTTCATGTTCAAATTTTTTGCGAGCACCTCCCACTGATTTAGACTTTCACCGCTTGTTTTAAGAAAGAAAATCTCACCTTCTTTACCAGATTCTTTTTGAATAATGAGCCTAGCCCAAAGAACTTTTGTGTCATTGAGTATAAGTGTATCTCCTTTTTGAAAGAAGGCCAAAAATCGGGGCCACTGCAGCTCTTCACAATCATCACTTCCTCGAGAAATATGAAAAATCCTCGATTGTCCTCGGGGTCTTGCATTTTTTGATACTAACTCTTGTGGAAAATTAAACTTGAGGTCAGAGGTCAGCAGCATTGACTGCCGTCACTTGAGCATAAGGATAATAGTGACTAAGAATTTCACCGGCTCGTTTTCCTTTATTTGCCAAATAGCGGGAGCCCCATTGGCACAGTCCGCTCCCATGGCCAAAACCTTTACCTGAAAACTTTAAATACCCATCTTTTTGTTCAATGTCAAAAAGTGTACTTCGAAGTTTGTCGTAACCGATAAGGCGCCGCAGCTCGTTTCCCGATACTGTAACGTGTTCATGACCATCGTTAAAAGCCAAAAGGGCAACCCGTTGGCTGGGGGTATAGGAGAGAACTTCGGCTTGTTTAGGTGTTTGAAAATTCGTATCAAGAAGAGCGAGCTTGTTTCCTAAATCCTTTAGAGAAATTTCAAAATTCCAGTGGCTATAGGGGCTCGTCGCGCCATGATCGTCGACCACGCTGCCCATATGGTGCTTGTCTTTATGAGAACCCCAGATTTGTCTCGGCTCTTCTGTTTGACCGCCGCAATCAGAATGATAATAAGCTTTAATCATTTTACCATCGACTGTTAAAACTTTTTCACGGGTTTCTTTTATCGCCTGATCGACGGCTTTAGTTTTTTTAGAATGAAACTTCAGTGAATAAACTTGATCAAGCACCGTTGATTCTAACTGGTAGGGTTGTTGGCGCCGAGCATTCATTTGATACAATGTATATGTTCTCGATGCAATGGCTTGGGATTTTAAAGCTTCTAACGGCCAAGACGTAGGCATTTCGCTATTTAAAACATTGTGGAGATAGTCTTCAACATTGAGGGCCACTATGACGTCTACAGTTTTTCTCTTTACCGGATTCGAAAGGAGGAGAGGGGTGGGAATTGGAACGGCCCCAATGGTGACTTGGCCATCCAATGAATTTATTTCTAAGAAATTTTCAGAGGTTCGAAAAACTTCGCTTCCCTTTTTTGTTACCCAAATTGACCTTTCAGCGATTTGCACATGATTAATTTCAACTTTCTCGGTTTGGGGAATTGAAATCTTGACTACGTCACCCAGGGACCGAGAATTGATCGTTATACTCTTTCCTTCAATTATTATGGGAAAAGTCGAAGTCATGACTTTAACGCGCACTTTTTGGTCCACGTGGGCGTGAGAAAAACTGGCAATCAACAACAACAGACTTATGCTCACGGTCTCTTGCCTTTTTGGATTGGTTTAAAATGCCTATATATCTATTAGAACCCAATATGACCTTGAGCTTCTAGGAGAAACCGGCGAATCTAGACTTATAACTAGTGATTTTAGATTGCCGCCCTAACCCGGGTAATCCTGGTTCTTGGCCCAACTAGGCACCACAAATCCCCTATGGGATACTCGAGTTTGATGAAACTCTACGTTCTCCTTTTAATTTCAATTCCCCTGGTTTGTCATGCCATATCAAAAACTGATTTTACTCAAAATTTTGCAACAGTCGCAAAAGATACTCTCAATTACAAAACTCTTTTTGATTCGGCTAAAGACAAACTGGATAGAATTCATTTGCCTTTCAAGAATCAAACCGATGCCATGAAGGCACTGGCCATTTTAAAAACGTATCCCCTCACGAGTGAGGCACAACAAAAAGCTTGCGATCTTTTGGCAAAAGGAATCCCTGAGAATGCTGATAAAAAAATAATCCTAGAGTATCGTAAAGCCATGTTGTTTGGATACGTATTGCCCTGGTTTAGCTACACGCGGGCTCTCATAAGAAGTTCAGACTCTCTAAAATTTGACGAAAACATGAAAAATGAAATAGGTAAGTTTATTAAAGACAAGGCGAAAAGTGAGTTGGAACACACGACCACTTTACTTGAAGTTCTTGTCTTAGGTTCTCTCCTCGAAGATGCTTCTAACCAGGGCCTCGTAAAACTTACTTCGGATCAAACAAAAAATTTAGATGAAATTCATAAACAAGCAAAAGCCGCCGGAATGGCAGCAGCTGAAATGATTCCATCCAAATTGCGGGGTCAAAATGACAAAAATGAAAATTTAAGCGATGAAGAAGTTTCGTCTCTTTTAGATGTTAATATCAAAGAGTTCCACGAAGCCAATCGCATTGGCAGTCAATTACAAGTTCTTGTAAAAGGGATTTAGCTACGGCGCATTTATTTCTTATTACCTAGTTTAGGTATACTCCTTTTTGCCGATTGCCTAATTTTCAAACACCTTTGATCCTCTTGATGAGCCACTTTGAGTTCTTTTAATATAACCGGCGTAAGAGATGCGGTTTCGTTTAGGTATTTCTCTAATTTTTCTACGCTGGATTCATTGCAAACCGTCGGACTTAAATTTCTAGCGAAAGACTCTTGAAATTCGCTATCATGACTATTTACTACTTCGGGTAAACTTTTAAAAAAACTACTTGAAAACTGTTCTCGCAAGTTTTCTTGTTCTGCCGGAAACAGGCCCTGCATGGCTGAGCGCAATTGATTAAAGGGCATAGATGATGGCTTGGCTAAAATCTTTTCCATCCACTGGGCTTTGTTTAAAGCTTCGGGTCGTGAAGCTTCTGCAGATATTGCACTGAGTACCCCTGCGTTGGAAGCATCTTTTTTAGTTTCGGCATTAAGCAGATCACTTCCCAGTTGAGGGCTAATTGAATTGATTCGATAAACAATATCCCAGCGCCGATCTTGGTCAATAATCAAACCCGGAACCTTCAGAGTTCCCGACAAGATTTTTAACAGATTTTTTTGTGCTTTGTTACTTTCAGAAATTCTGACATAACCATCGTACCAACGTTTTTGAAAATCAGATCCTGCTTTTGATTTTTGAATCTGATCCCAAACAAATTGTTCCAATTTCTCAACATAGTTTTGCCGAAAAGCCATGGCCTCAATACTATCTTTAGGGAAGTATCTAAAGACCGAAGCTCCCCCGCTCCACCGGCCATAGACCGTATTTAAAACTTGATCTACTATTTTAATTTCTTTTTCATTTTTTAGATTATCAAAAATGAGATCAGCATATTCGGCTACCGGCATAGTGTTGTCCCGAACCATATCCCAGAGCGAATTCCAAACCATGATCCTCGTGTGTGGGTCGCCAATGAGTTTTAACTTTTTAGCCGTCTCAAGGCTTACAGGGTCAAGGGATACCTTTACGTAGTCTTGGTCGCTCGTATTTACGAAGGCAAGAGCCGGACACTCCTCACCAATAAGTTGGGGAATATCGGTTTTCTCACCCGCATACGAAATGGGCATGGTTTTGGAAAGTACCATGCCACTTTTGGATTTCTTAAATAGCCCCACTTCAGTGCGATGGCTTCGAAGCAAGGAATGATCCGTGGGTGCGCCTTGAATCAAAAAAAACTCAGAGATTTTTTTCTCATGGCAAGTAATCTGCGCCGTTAAAGTGTTGAGCCCGGCAGTCTCTAACCAATCTTTGGTCCACCCAGACAAATCAGTTTGAGCACTCTCAGCAATAGAACCCATAAAATCTTTGAGCTCGGCATTTTGAAATGCATATTTCTTAAAATAGCCTCTAACTCCCTCGCGAAACTTATCAGCACCAATGTAATAATTGAGCTGCTTTAAAACAGAGGCCCCTTTGCCATAGGTGATACCGTCAAAATTTGCAAATGCTTGCTCAGTATCAGGAACTTCGACCTCGATGGGGTGAGTTGTAACCATTTGATCTTCGAAATAGGCCCAACGTTTTTCTCCAACAAAGAAAGTCATCCAGGTATTAGGAAAATTGCCATCTTCTTTAATCGCCAGATACGACATGAATGTTGCGAAACTCTCGTTAAGCCAGAGCCCATTCCACCACTTCATGGTTACCAAATCACCAAACCACATATGGGCCATTTCATGAAGAATGACCTCTGCTAAGCGTTCACGATCTTGGAGGGTGGGTTTACCTCTTTGGATGCTTCTTTCTGAGAATGTAACCGCTGCCACATTTTCCATGGCACCCGCATTAAAATCAGGAACAATTACTTGGTCGTATTTTGCAAAGGGATACTCGTAGTCAAAATATTTGCCATAAAATCTAAGGCCCTTACGGGTCGGCGAAAACCAATCGTCAATATTGACGAATTTCGCCAAGGACTTTCTTGCAAAAACCCTCAGAGGTATTTTATCTCCGCCTGAGGACCAAACATTGTACGGGCCGGCATGCAGTGAAATGAGATAAGTGCTAAATTTTGCCGATTCCGGGAAATACCAAATATTATTTTTTGAATCCTTATTTTCTATTCGAGATTCGCGGGTGGATGAAATAAGCGTCCAGCCTTTGGGAGCTAAAACCTTGAGCTTATAGGTGCCCTTAAGATCTGGCTGATCAAAACAAGGGAAAAACTGATTGGCATCATAGGGTTCAAAGTGAGTGTAGAGATAAATTTGCGAGTCTTCGGGGTCCTTGAATCGGTGTAATCCCGTCCCGGCCGATCCAAAAGCGTGTTTGAATTCAACTTCGACGGAGTTTTCACCGGTTACTAAACTTTCTGAAGGAATGGTGATAAAAAACCCGTTGTAATTTGGATTCGAAATGACCTGACCGTTAACTCTTAAGATCGCAACGGTGCCGCCTGAAAAATCAAGAGTGATGGGATTTGATTTTTCTGACAGTTTGAAATTGATTTCAGTGGTTCCCGCATAATCACTCTCCGGTGTCGAAAGATCAAAATACATAGAATATTTAATTTCTGAAAGTAGCTTTGATCGAAACTTTGCGTTTTCTTCAGTCAAACTTTTAGCCGTAGCTCTCCGCAAGCCCTTCCCATTTAAGCCCTCAGATTCTTGAGACTGCTCCTGAGGTGTTGAACAACCTGATAAACCTAAAACAATCACAAGAAATAATAGAGAAGTTTTCATGTCGGGTCCTTTCCGTAGAAGTAGAAATTTTGGTAGAAAACAGGCAAACGATCAAGTCAATTATTTAGGTTTTATAAAACCTTTGCTAAAGCCTTCATAGAAATCTCAATACCGTCTGGATTCCAATGTGTGTCATCGGGCCAATAGATGTATTTGTTCTTACTTAAGCCTTTTTGGGCCCCATCGCTTAAAAGGGGGAGAAAATTCACGACCATAACCCCTTTCATTTGAAGTGACTTAAAAAGTTCGTCTAAGTAATAGCCGCTGGGCCCAAATTGATTATTTAGACTTTTGAGAATCGGAGCATAAACCGTGTATTTTTCTGGTATAAGACCCAAAACAAATTTGATACCACGCTGTTCTAATATTTGTTGAACTCCTGTGAAGTACTCCGTGTCACCTTCAAGATAATTTGACCGATCTAGTTTAAATTCTTTAACAGATGATTCTAAAAATAAAAACTCTTTTCCATTGATGAGAGCCCCCTTCGTAACACTGCTTTCAAAGCGATTTGGGAAAATACCCGGGGTAAGATACTTCTTGTCGAAAAGTGAAAATAGTATCTTTAACGGGTTGTACCGACTTAGAGTTTCTCTATAGACCTTTAAGTTTTCAATTAAATCGTATTCATGAATCTGGATTTGCCAATCATTCAATTCTACGGGCCGATGCCTATGGCGCTCCAGATGAAGATAAACTACAGTTTTGGGTTTGGATTTGAGATGGTCTACAACCCATCGCAAGTACTCTAGCTCAATCTTCCCAGCGGCGTTATAAACTTTTAGCCCTGAGATTTTCTGCAGTTGCATGGCAGGGTCGTCATCTTGCGTAACTCCTTGGCCAAAGGCAAAACTATCGCCGAACAAAACTAGAGTTGAATCTTGATTCCAAACATCTTGAGAATTTCTGTATCCCCATTTGTCCGTTTCAAAAATTTCGTGGCGCTCTTCGCAGTGAGAAGGTAGATTGGCAAGGGTTCCCAGATCTCCACAAATTTTCTCTCTTCGAAGTTGAAATTGACGGTGAAAAGGTCCACTGACACTGCGATAGAGCCCTGCACATTCAAGGGATCGAGAGCAAAGACCTTGCCAAACAATTACCCTTGGTAAAGTCAAGGCAAGTGACAGAAAAAAAGTTAATGGCAATATCAGTCGACTGAGGCGTGCCATCAAAATTGAAAATAGAGGAAGGGTGAATTTTCATTGACCAATATTCTAAAAATAGAGAGTGCAAAGAGAAAAGTAACTGCAATGTTGGCAAAGCCCTTTCGCCGAAGGGGCATTTCGCTCGAATTGGGGAATTTCCAAACCACCCCTGCGCAAACTAAAATAAGAAGAATAAGAATTCCTGATTTTGAAGGCAAAAGACCCGATTGAGGCATGACCATTAGAATTAATAAGTTAAAGGCCTGGGCCAAGGATTCGCATCGAAAAAACACCCAACCGACAACAACTGCAATGAAAGTCATAGCTTGAGACAACACTTTGGGCACTTTCAACGGCAAATTTTCTTGGCTCCAACTGTGAAGGATTAAAAGCACACCGTGGTAGGCTCCCCAAAAAACAAATGTCCACTGGGCTCCATGCCAGAGTCCCCCTAAAAGCATAGTAATCATTAGATTCTCATAGCGACGAGCCGAACCTAGGCGATTACCCCCCAAGGGAATATAGAGGTAATCTCGAAGCCATGAAGACAAACTGATATGCCAACGTCTCCAAAAATCCGTAATATTCAAAGCTTTGTAAGGTGAATTGAAATTCTGTGGAATTCTAATTCCAAAGAGAAATCCAAGCCCCATAGCCATATCAGAATAACCTGAGAAATCAAAATAGAGTTGAAAGGTATAACCAAACGCTAAAAGCCAAGCGCCCCCAGAGCTCATTAAAGAGATTGCATCAAATCCGGGATTAATAATGGCCGCAATGCTATCGGCAATAAGAACTTTCTTGAAAAGACCTATTAAAAATAAAAAAATTCCCTCTTCAAATTTCGAAAACTGACCCGCTCTATCAATATTTTCTAAGTCGTCTTCAATTTGTCGAAATCGAACAATAGGGCCCGCCACCAGCTGAGAAAAAAGTGAAACGTAACAAGTAAATTCAAAAAAATTGCGAGTAGGTTTGATGGTGCCGCGATAGCTGTCAATAACGTAACTCATGGTGTGAAAAGTATAAAATGAAATCCCTATTGGTAGAATTATGTGAAAATAAGGAAGTGTTTTTATTCCAAACATGAGCGAAATTGAATTTATGGAAGAGGCAAAGAAATTATAATATTTGAAAAATCCCAATAAAAGTAGGTCCGCCGTAATGGCCAAGACCATTGGAATTTTTTTTTCTTCTTTGGTTTCCCTTTTTAAGATGGCCACGCCCGCAAAGTAACTTACCAGTGTCGAAAAGAGCATCAACCAGCAAAAACGAAAATCCCACCACCCGTAGAAAACATACCCCGTTACGGCCAACCAAATGTATCGAGAAGACTTTGTTTCTAGCCACCAGAAAACCAAATAGACAATTGGTAAAAACACAAAAATAAAGGCGATGCTGTTAAAGAGCATTCCATGGTTTTAATGCATTATTCTAATTAGTCAATTTTTGAAACAGACATTATGGCCCTTGAGCTCAGATAAATAAAGATTTATACTGCCATCGCCGTGGAAAAAAATTCTAGGTTTAAAATTCTAGAGGGGCAACTGGCCCCCACAATACGTTTGGCTTTGCCCGTGGTGATTGCTCAACTGAGTCAAATGCTTATGGGGCTAGTGGATACCTACATGGTTGGCAAATTGGGTCCCCAATTCATTGGCGGCGTGGCCGTTGGAAACGCGTTTCACGTCACACTTTCAATTTTTGGAATTGGACTTTTATTGGGCCTTGACTACCTCATTTCTTTCGCTTACGGCCAAAAAAATCTTGCCATTTGTCACTACTGGCTTATTCAGGGAATTTATTTTGTCCTCCTCATGGCCGTTCCCCTGACATTGGCCAGCTATTTTCTTTCATTTCACCTGGATAAATTTGGAATCAATCCAGAAATTGCAGTTCAAGCAGGATTATTTTTAAGAACTTTTTGTTTCAGCCTAACACCCTTTTTGCTTTTCGCTGTGTTTAGACAATATTTGCAGGCCATGAACTGTGTGAAGATAATCACTTTTATCAGCATTGCCGCCAATTTTCTTAACGCAGGATTTAATTGGTTATTTATATATGGGCGTTGGGGAATTTCGCCAATGGGTGTGGCCGGATCAGGTATTGCTACGACCCTCACCCGATCTCTGATGGTGGCTGCTATCGGAATATTCATCATTTGGCGTGATCAAAAGTTTAAGCTCGGTTTGATTCAAGCACCTTTCAGAATTGATTTGCCTGGAATTGCTCGAATGACAAAACTCGGACTGCCTGCTGCTTTTCAACTCACTTTTGAAATTGCAGTTTTCTCCCTTGCAACAGCTTTTGCGGGGACTCTAGGAGTTATTCCACTGGCTTCGCATACTATCGTTTTAAATATTGCGAGCTTAACGTTTATGGTACCCCTGGGCATTTCAGCAGCAGCGGCCGTGAGAGTGGGACAGTTTTTGGGAGAAAGAAAACCAGACAAAGCCCAAGGAGCTGGTTGGATCGCTATCTTACTAGCAACGGGTTTTATGGCCACTTCAGGATTTTTCTTGTTTTTCGCCGGTCGCCCTATCGCCGGACTGTTTACCCAAAACTTAAATGTAATCTCACTTTGCATAAATCTCTTGGTTTACGCGGCCCTCTTTCAAATTGCCGATGGAATTCAGGTGGTGGGAACTGGAGCTCTGAGAGGTTATAGCGACACGCGCTCCCCCATGTTTGCAAACTTTGTTGGCCATTGGTTGATCGGATTGCCTCTTGGTTATTACCTTTGTTTTCATCGAGGGGCAAGCGTTAGCGGCCTGTGGTCGGGTCTCACCTTGGGCCTTGGGATTGTTGCAACTCTCGTCCTGTACAATTGGCATAGACGATCAAGTCAAGCTACCACCAGCCTTCTAGAGCCGGTCCCTCTCCTTCAAACTTAAATTTTTCTAAAACTTTCTGATAACGTCGTTGGGAACCGGGGATTCGTTTGTGTTTTAACTCGATAAGAAAATTTTCAAGCATCCAAAGATTTTTTGAAGAATATCTCCAATTTGTACCGGAATGATCTAAGTTCGTAAGGGCATACCCTGTAAGTCTCCCCGTAAGATCTATAAAGGGGTCAAAATAACTATACGCCAAGTCCCTCAGAGCCCGAAACCGAGGGGCCCGACCATGAAGCCCCTCTTCTCGAGAACGGCTTATGGCTCCCCAACCTGTTGGTTTTTTAAATACGTAGAGCATGTGATCTAGCCTATCTTTACTCTCTAAACTCATAACAAGCGGTGGGTAGCCATGGTGCTCCAAAAGAGCTGCCGCCAATAAAGTACTTTCAAGGCAATGGGCCCTCTTTGATTTCCAAACAAGAGCGGCAGATCTTACAGTAGGACCATTTTCTTCTCTGTTATACGCAAAGGTTCGAATGAGTTTTTGAACTTCCCGCGGAGTGTTGTATTTACGGCT
The DNA here is from genome assembly GCA_023250675.1 of Oligoflexia bacterium. GTDB lineage: Bacteria > Bdellovibrionota > Bdellovibrionia > JABDDW01 > JABDDW01 > JAHFAE01. The sequence goes on from JAHFAE010000096.1 coordinate 11,236, forward strand.
AATCATTTTGAAGAGGTCCACTCTATTCCCACTCTTATTCTAATGAAACTTTAGTCTGATCACTCCTAGTAAAAAGCACGGCTTGGGTGGGTTTACTATTAAGAAATTTTTGTAGATGAATGCGCGTGAGATCTGAACCGCGATCCAGGCGGCACCCTCGCCTATCTTTTTTCAACTTAAAAGTCATTGGCATTCTAATGTTTTTCTTTTTTAGCGCCTTGACCTCGGCAATGAGAGTGTCGCTGGATTTCATTTCAATCTCTAATCCGTAAATAAATTTTTCAACAAAATTTAAATTTTCTCTTTTAT
>JAHFAE010000016.1 GCA_023250675.1 Oligoflexia bacterium
TTAACTCAGGCGCCCACCATATTGTTATCGCTAACAACCGGTTCAGCGCAACTGTTCAGTTAATGCTTTCAAATTACAATGTTGTTTCTCGAAATACAGTTCAAAGTCCCGTCACTGGAACAGGCAGGACGATTAGCGCATGCGTGCTTTCTGACTTTGGCTTTGGAAACGTTATCGACAGTAATACAATTGATGGCCGCGCAAAAGGATCTATTTCAGTTGATCTAGGTGGTGCCGATGATGGCATTATCCTGCAAGAAGAAACTCAGACGATTGTTTCTAACAATTCAATTACCAATGTTTGGGATACAGGGATTGAATGGTTGGGACTGGTCAATCAATCAAAGATCACCGGCAATGTAATATCCAATTCTTCGTTTAGTGGTATCGGCGGGTGGTATTGGATGGGTCTTTCAAACAGTAATATTTCTTTTAACACAATTTCAAATTCTCTATATATGTTTCAAATTTTTCGCGTCTATGAACTTAGACTCGCAGGGTATGACTTACGCAATCCCTCATTGGTAGAATCGACCTATTACCTCAATGGCAATCGTTTCGAGTCTAACTTCTACGCCGCCGATGGAACACATTCGGCAGGTCAGTTTTTAATCGACAATATTTATGGTCGTAATCCACTTGTGGCTGGCGGCAATGTCTTTGTTAACAATTATTTTGGAATGGGCAGAGGCCTAACGTTTGATAGTTTCTACAAACCAAACGAAATTGGATTTGAAACCGACGGCGGCGGAAACTCCTGCAACACATTTGGCTTTACGACCTACCCTTTAACATGTCGAACGCCTTTGCCGATTTCAATACCTACTCCAACACCAACTCCAGTAACCCCGACCCCGAGGCCCTCACCACCAATGCCAACCCCAACCCCGACACCAACTCCAAATCCATTTCCCAATTGCACACGAGTTGCACCGACGGTTTCAGTTTTTCCCGTATCACAAAATATTCCACTTGGAGGAACGACCACGGTCTTATTGACTATCAAGAATAATCACACCGGAGATTGCGGCACCGTTATTTTTAATGTTTTTTCCGCAACGGTACCCGAGTGGATTATCAGCCCAAGAAACGTAGCGATTTCGCTGGCACCGTCAGCGACAACCAACATGGTTTTCAGTGTGAGTGCACCTGCTTTAACATCCAATGGGACTTATCCGATTTCAATTTTGGCAACTGATGCCTTAAACGCGGGAGTTGGCGCCGGAGTTGGAGCATTATTCGTAGTTGGATCTACTCCTACCCCAATTCCTTCGGCGACCGCAACTCCCGATCCAACGCCGATTGCAACATCTACACCAACTCCTACACCAACTGCGCCACCATCTCCCACAGCCACTCCAACCCCGACACCAGCCCAATTCGACGTCACGATTTCAAGTGATCGCTCTACCTACAAGCGGGGCAATACGGTGCGTTTAATCATCACTGCAAAACAAAATGGAATTCCTGTGGGTTCGGCAAGTATCAGCGTTTCGTTTATCTTACCTGATGGCCGCGTAGCGACCATGGCTGGGAATACTAATGGCAGTGGCCAGGCCAAGATAGATTATCACTCTAAGCCCAATGACCCGATTGGATCGTACTTAGTGAAAGTTACTGTTACAAAACAGGGGCAAAATGGGTCATCACAGATTTATTTTAATATTCAATAAAGTTTATCTGAAGTTTACGGCGGGACGCCAGGGTTCTCAATTCTCCAACCATTCTTGAGACTTTAAAATTTCTCTAAAAGAATTGTTGTCTAAAGAAAGTGCGGGCAAATATTCGCTTTTGTACTCTCGCTTCCACCAATGCTCTTTATCTGTCGGGTCGCTGTAATGATACTCATACAACGAAGCGCGAATAAATTTGGGCGGATTGGCAGGAAAGGGATTGGGACCAAGAAGTTCAATAACCTGCTTTTCACCAAGGAGAAGTTTGTTAACCAAGTTGAGAATCCACGGGTGATGCCGATATGAATTCATGGCTGCAAACCACATCTGCCAGTCAATCTTATAGTGATATGGAGACACAAATGGAGGCCGACGTCGGGGGGCGCCCGGCTTTCCTTTAAATTCATATTCTTTCCATGGTCCTGAAAGGAACTCGGCCCCCTCAATAATAACTTCGTCACGAATTCTTGTGATTGACCCAAAGGCACCATATGTATTTACAATATGAAGTGGGTCAAAACTTGTATTCATAATTTGATTTTGCGAAATCATATTTCGGACGGGATTAAAACTTAAATAGACCACTAAAGCCGTGACAAGGTAAGTGACAGAAATGGGCACGCCGCCCACCGTAGCAAGAACCATATCGGCACTTCCAACACCCATGGCCTTTGTCCAAGTCGTCAATTGAGGCAAGAAGCTATCGTCAAAACAAGATATAGCAATGACAAGGGTTACGTGGTTGAGCCAAGAAAAGTTACCACTTGAAATGATTATGATTTGGAAAATAACGGTGAGAACACCCGCCGTATTTCTAAACACTCTCGGACCAAAATAAAAAAATGGAATAATTAATTCAATGAAATGATTAAAAAGAACAGAAAACTTGTTGAGCCAAACCGGGAGTTGATGAAAATACCAGCTGGTGGGGCCCGGCAAAGGCATGGTCTCGTAATGGTATTGCATGCACGTGAGATCGCGCCAACATTCATCGCCCCTAAGTTTTATAATACCTGCCCCAAACATGAGACGAAATAAAAGCCAGCGCAAGAGCCAAATGGGCAGGGCTGATGGCTGAGAAGATGAAGGCCCCATAAAGATGGCGAGAAATCCTGTTTCTAAGAGTAGAATTTCCCATCCAAATCCATAAAATGTTTGTCCAGCGTTTACAAATGACATGTAAACGACCCAGAGCAGAGCCCACGAAACCACGGACAAAACTGTTCCGTAAGCATCGGTCAAACCAATTATGGCTGCACCCGAAATCAAAAGTCCCAATATTGAAAGAAAAATAATAAAAGTATCAGATTGATTAAAATAAAAGAGGCTGGGGGCGTCCCAAAATTTGATATGTTTAAAAAGTAAGGTTATGGGTTCAATTCCATTTTTTCCGCAAAGGCCGCGAAATTGATTCAAAGCTATCAAGAATGCGAAAAAATAGATTCCACCTAAGGTACGTTGAAAATAAAATCTTGTCAGCCAGTAACTGCCGCCAAATTCCATAATCTAAGACATTTTTTGATTCATGACGAGATCGACCACTTTGGGTGTCCAAAAAGAAGCTTCAGAAAATGCTGTTTCAAAACAGGGAAGGGTCCAATTATCTTGCTCCACAAAGAAAACTCTCTTCTTAAACGGTTTTCTTAAAAGTTCTACTTTGCCGCTAGCAATATTGCCGGCCATGGGAACCGGCAGGGGGTGTCCCCACCTTGCCATTCGAACATCTACCACATTTGATTTTGGAATATTCAACATGGGTAAAATATTTGAATGAATCTGATCTTCAAATTCGCCACGATATTTCTCGTAAGCCCCGGGATCATAAATACCGGCCCTAGCTCCTTCGTAGGGGAATCCCCTAAATACCGTAAGAATGGTCCGGGAGTTATCGGGCTTTGCGTAGTTGCCATAAACAAGATCGGTGGCCCGTTGCTTTAATGCCGATTCTTTCACGTTATTATCGGGATTATTTTTATCAAAAAAGAAAAGATCGTAAAATGAATCCTTGAGGGGCTGATTTACTAACACATTGGCTAATAAATAACCTCGATAATTTATAGATTTAATTGCCCTTAGACGGTCACTTTCCAAATCGTCGATGAGAACTGCAGCAATAAATTTAGGACAAGACATGATCACCGATTTAGCTTTTATTGTTTTTAATTTGTCTTGTGCATCGACGTAACTGACGTGAACGTTTTGACCTACAACTCGCACATCAATAACAAGGCTTGAAGGTCTTAAATTCTGAAGAGGCACGTCTTTCATAATGCTTGCGAGGGTTGCTTCGGCAATAAATCCATTTCCCCCTGGCGCCACGGCTACCTCTCCAAAATCCCCTGCAAAAAAATTTAATCCGGCGGCCGCACTGATTTCACGGTAGGTCGAAGCGCCCGCTGACCAAAAATAGTGATCGATCACTTGCTCGACGTGGGGGTGAAGTTTACCTTTTACAAGTTTTTCTAAATATTTTTTGAAGGTCATTTTATCTAAGGCGGTTGTTCGCTTGCGCTTTTCTTCATCTTTTATAGGAATTTCAGGATACATTTGCCCGTTGGCTTCATTTAATACATCGGTGAAGTGTTGATTTAAGAATTTAAACTGTGCGGTACTTTCAGGAACAGTCCCCGTAGACCAAACATCGTCATAGGTTTTTCCATCGACGACAATGGGATCAGCCCCTTTACGAACTCGATATTTTCCTTTAATACCAATCTGTTTAAAGAACTCGTCAATCTGGCCCCCTTCTGGAGGAACTCCAAAATAAGCTGTTGCTAAAGAATAATCGATACCTTGCCAAGATTCTCCTCGGGAATTACCACCAAATCGGTCCCCTTGTTCAAGAAGAATGGGGTTTTGATTTCGTGACATATAAGTTGATAGCAGACCGCTCATTCCGCCACCCACAACTACAAGATTTGCGTTCTCAGTGGGAGGAGGCAAGCCCCCCTGCTTCGCGATAAACTCTTTTTTATTCCACAGGATTTTATGACCCTTTTCGGGCACGTCGCCGGAAAATCGCCGTGGAGCAATATCGCCCATGGTGCGATCAAAGGGCCCGAATGTTGACATGGCCGGCTCAGCTGCAATTGATTTTAGAACCGCAGATGGTGGTATTTCTTGAACTTGAGAAACAGTCGTACACCCGCCCAAATAAATGGAGGCTACACCCCAACCCATGAGTTTTATCATCTCGCGACGATTTAAATTCTTATTGAATTCAGGCATTTACCCCCCGCTTTGCTTGCTGTAAGGGTTATATAATGCCTTTGTGAGATGTCAACCAGCTAGTTTTTAGGAACATCCAGCGCTGGATTTTTTGAGAAAAAAGCTGCGGGCAGTAATTTAAAACCTGCCGTTGTAACTGACATCACGGGCCACTCTTCAGGCCGCGGAATATGCGTGACACCAAAAGTATACCATAAAACCACATCTCGATTTTCAATAGATCTGTTTTTCTCAGTCCAAACAGAAAGGCCTTGGGCGCCCGTGCTCTGATTGGGATACTCATCGGCTGCATGCATTTCGCTTTGAACAAAGGGAGTCACCCAAAAATGGTGATCAATAAAACCGGCACGCTTTCGCACCATAGATTTTGAATTGATATAAGGAATGGAATTTTCGCCAGGAACTAAAACAAATCCCGTATTTTGCCCTAAAGAATTTTTCTGATTACTATTAACGATCCACTTTCGACTTGTCCTCATGTTAAGGTCTCTTCTAGCCTCTTTTTCTTTATGAAATGTTTTTTCTTCTATGGTGAAAGCATTGGCCGCCTCATTTTTTGGCCCTGGTGCCAGTGATTTCACATTGAGTTCACTTACTGAGTTGTCCTGCCCGTCCACATCCATATCGATTCTAAAATTAAAAAAGTGCTGGTGGTGGGGCGCCGCCACATAGGGCGCTACAAGATGCCAAGAGTGACTGTCGTGATTTTTTCTAATCTCATCCATGGATTTTAAATCCACACCTTTTGCAAGCATGATTCCAGTAAGTTTGGCCTGAAGTTCAAGGGACCCATCTTGTCGAAATATCCAATCAAATCCATAGTCGTAATTGCCAACGGTCACGATGGTAGACAAAACAAGTTCTCGGCCACGCCGAGCATCATTTGAATTAGAATAGAACTCAAAATGTCGCCAAAGAAGTCCTCCATCTCTTTCATAAAGAGCGACGGCTCGGTGAGTAGTGAATGGTTTGCCAAAATCATCTGCAAAAGTTGCATCAAAAAATGTAGCATTTTCTGGTGCGTCGTTATTTTGCTCCATCACATCGGCCAGGCGGCCAATTCCATATTCCCCTTCATCAAAAGCATTTCGAAATGTCCAGTTTTTATCTGTGTCGCCGTAGGGCACAACCATTTCACCTAACGATGCTCTATATAAAATGGGACGGGACTTGCCATTATCATCGTAAGTTACATTGTACAGAATGAGACTCTCCCTGGGTTGCATGGAGAACCTAAAATTCCACTTTTGCCAATGCACTTCATGGCCATTGACCGTGTAACTGGGGCCTTCTGGCTGTAGGATTTTTAACGGTTTCGGTGCCATTCTTTGTTGCCCAATCGATTTTTCATCAAGATCACCTGTTTCGGTAGGTAGCGGATGTTTACCAAAATCTAAAACCTGCTCAACTTTTTTCGTGTTCATATTAACAATGGCCACAACGCCTTCAATGGGGCGCGCATAACCATTTTTAAAATTTTCTTTCATGTAAGAAAGGGCACGAATCCAGCGAATCTTTGGCGATTCATTTTTTCCAAGTGTGCCGGGGGCCCAAGGGTCAATCATGACCGATTCAAAATTCTTGATTCCTCTTAAAATCATTGATTTTTGCCACTTCAAATCTTGTCTTACTATCTGGGGCACCAAATTGAGCTCTTCAGTTGTGATCAGGGGCTGAACTCCTAGTTTTTCCTTCCATGATAAAATTTTGGAGGCGTTCAAATCCACAATGACTTCAAAGGTCTTGCTGTGGCCTCGGTCAAAAACGATAACAAAAGCTTCGCGCCGAAAAGTATTACCCGATTTAAATTTTAGTACTTCTTCTTTTGGTGGCTCATTGAGAGATACATTCGGGAAAAGACTTTCAAGGGGAACTTTGCCACTTAAATTTACTATCGTAACAGCTTTTGTAATTTCACTTTCGGTCAGGGGCTCCAGCGGATGTGATGTAATCTCTGCCTTGCCCTTGTCTGCTGCAATGGCAAATAAAATAACAAAGCTAGAAGCCAGGGCAAGCCTGAATATTTCGCAGAATTTCGCCGCAAAAATCCCGATTCGCTTTGTAATCCTTTTTAACCGCGCCACTTGATCAACGTCCTTCGCTCGCAATAATCTTCCATGGCATAACGCAAACCTTCTCGCCCTAAGCCAGAGTCTTTCACTCCGCCGTAGGGCATGGCATCGGCCCTGTAAGTTGGAACTTCATTGATGAGAATTCCACCAACCTCTAATGTTTCTAAACTTTTTTGAATGAGCTTTTCACTATCGGTAAATACTCCTGCCTGCAAGCCAAACCGTGAACTGTTAACCAGGGCCAAAGCTTCTTCAAACTCTTTATAGGGCTGTAAAGCCACAACGGGGCCAAAGACTTCTTCGCAAATTAATTTTTGTTTCTCACCTACATTTGAAACCACCGTGGGAGCAATCACATTATTTTTGCGAGTTCCACCGGCCAATACCTTCGCCCCGTCCTTTACAGCCTCGTCGACCCAACTCATCACCCGATTTGCGGCCTTTTCATCAATAAGGGGGCCAACAGTAACTTCAGCGTCATTGGGATCACCTATTTTAATTTTTGCCACTTCATCTAATAGTGCGATTTGAAATTTTTGAAATACTTTTTCATGCACGTAGATTCTTTGAACTGAAATACATGTTTGTCCAGCATAGGCAAAGCCCCCAAAAGCACATCGAGCCGCAGCTCGCGCAAAATCTGCATCTTCATGAATAATCACTCCGGCATTTCCGCCAAGTTCTAAAACTACTTTTTTACCGATGGCTTGGCCCTGAAGCATCCACCCGACCCTATCACTACCGGTAAAACTTAAAACTGAAACCCGCGGGTCTTTAACGGCCAAAGCTGCAACATCATTATCAGCACTAATAACTTGAAAAGCTGCCGTGGGTATTTTTTCTACTTGGTCTGAAACTTCTTTGACTGCTTTTTCAAAAATTTCAGCCAACAATATGGCCCCGCCGGGTGCTTGTGGCGGTGGCTTTAAAATAATCGGTGCGCCTACAGCCAATGCAGGGGCAACTTTATGGGCCGCAAGATTTAATGGAAAATTAAAAGGAGTTATAGCCAGTATCACACCCCGGGGCGTCCAAAAAGACTGGGCCGGCAAGTAGGCCCTACCCACCCCATCTGTATCAATAGGAATAATCTCACCGCCAAAACGCTTCGCCTCTTCAGCGGCTAAAGTAAAAGTCAATATGGCCCGATTTATTTCGGCATTAGAAATAGTCTTTGGTTTACCAGCTTCATTTATGAGACTTGTCACGAATTCTGTTCGTCGGGCTTCAATTTCTCTTGCCATCACAGAGAGGAGACAACTTCTTAGATATCGACTTGTCTTTTTATACGCCTGGCGCGAATCAAAAGCAGCCTGAAGGGCATTTTTCATATTTTCTGCATTGGCATAACAAGTTTCGGCGACCTTTTGGCCCGAATAAGGAGAGCGAATTTCGCGGGTTATTGCGGAATCTATCCATTGCCCATTAATCCAAAGCTTATGTTTCATTTAATTTCTTTGATTCCCGCTTCAAGAATTTTAAAACCCTCGTCCACATCGCTCAAATTAATGTTAAGTGGAGGCAAGAGCCTCACGACATTTCCTAAAGAACCCGAAGTCATGATAATCACACCCCGCTCATAACAAAATTTCACCAAGCCTTTTGCGGCTTCTGAATAAGCCTCTTTTGTTTCGCGATTTTTGACAAATTCCATAGCTAACATTGGCCCCAAACCCCTCACATCCCCGATCACTCGATACCGCTCATAAAATCCCACCAATTTTTCGCGCAAACTTAAACCTAAAGCCATAGCCTTTTCTAAGATTTTTTCAGAATCAAAAATTTCAAAGACACTTAAAGCCGCCGCACAAGAAACGGGGTTTCCACCAAATGTTCCCCCAATTCCACCCTCGCCGGGGCCGTCCATGATTGGGGCACGACCGGTTACGGCAGAAATGGGCATTCCTCCCCCGAGTCCTTTTGCCGTGAGAATTAAATCGGGAATAATGCCCAGTTGTTGGGAGGCGAACAATGTGCCGGTCCTTCCAAACCCAGATTGAATTTCGTCGACAATAAATACGATGCCATTGTCTGAACAATACTTTTGAAGGTTTTGTAAGAATGCTGCCGGAGCAGGGACAAATCCCCCTTCACCCAAAACCGGCTCAATAATAACAGCCGCAGGTTTGCTTCTCATCCTCTTACAAATCTCTTCAAAATCTTTAAAGCAGTCTTTAGATACGTCAGCAGGATCAGAAGAGGTCGGCCACCGATAGCAATAGGGGTAAGGTGCGCGATAGATTTCAGTCATCAGAGGAGCAAACCCCACCTTGTAGGGCTTTTCTTTGTAGGTCAAACTCATGGCCATGTATGTTCGACCATGAAAGGCGTGTTCAAAACAAACGATACCTTCACGGCCCGTAAATGCTCTTGCAATTTTGATAGCATTTTCGACGGCCTCTGCACCGCTATTAGCTAGAAACGTTTTTTTAGGAAAATCTCCGGGAGTAACTCCATTTAATTTTTCGGCTAAACGAATGTATGGCTCATAAAGGGCAACGTTGAAGCTTGCATGAATTAAGTTTTGGCTTTGAGTTTGAATGGCCTTCACAAGATGGGGGTGGGTATGGCCCACGTTGACTACACCAATTCCCGCAGAAAAATCTAAAAGTTTATTGCCGTCAACATCTTCAAGAAAAGCCCCGTGGGCTTTGGCAGCAAAGACCGGAGTTGTATGAAAGGGTCCCCGAGCCACGTGGGTCTGACGTCTTTGCAAAAGTTCTTTACTTTTGGGGCCTGGAATTTCAGTACGAAGATCAATAGGCATTTTGCCTCTAGTACCAACCGATGGGAGCTGTGTCTAAATTAATATTTATTTGTTTTGTTTCTAAATAGGCTTCTATTCCATAGAGTCCCAGCTCTCGGCCCATACCACTTTGTTTGTAACCGCCCCACGGCAATTCATTAAAAGTAGAATGATAATTATTAATCCAAGTGATGCCGGCGCGTAGTTCTTTGGTTACTCTTAAACCTCTTGTCGCATTTTGTGTCCACACAGCGGCCGCTAAGCCATATTCTGTATCGTTTGCAATTTGAATAGCTTGGGCTTCAGAATTAAAGGGGATCACTGATAAGACCGGGCCAAAAATTTCTTCTTTAGCGACACGCATCTGGGGTTTTACATAGTCAAAAATAGTAGGTTCTAAGAAATGACCCTTTTCAAATTCTGGTCCCTGGGGGCGCTTACCGCCACAAACAAGTGTAGCACCTTCATCTCTCCCTATCTTTATATAACTTTCAACTTTTTCTCTGTGGGCTGCAGAAATGAGGGGGCCCATTTTTACTCCAGCAGTTAAACCATGGCCCAATTTAATTTTGGGAATCTTTGCAAGCATTCCGTCTACGAGTTTTTTATGTATGGACGATTCAACAAGAAGTCTTGAACCCGCAGAGCAAACTTCACCCTGATTGGCAAAAGCGGCAAATAAGGCTCCGTCAATTGCTGCTTCAAGATCGGCATCTGCAAAAACGATGTTTGGATTTTTTCCACCCAACTCTAAAGAAATCTTCTTCAAATTAGAAGTGGCGCCGTTCATGATCTTACGACCCGTCACTGTGCCACCAGTGAAAGCGATTTTATCAACGTTTGGATTTGAAGCTAACTCCTCACCCGCTCCAGCTCCTGGACCCGTGATGATATTGACAACACCGGCTGGAATTTCTAGAGCCATCATAAGACGCCCGAGCTCTAGCGCAGTTACCGGAGTAAGTTCAGACGGTTTTAGTATGACCGTATTTCCCGCAGCTAAAGCTGGTGCCAATTTCCATGCGGCCATTAACAAAGGGTAATTCCACGGAATGATTTGACCACAAACTCCAACAGGTTCTCTCACCACGATACTTACCGAGTTTGCCGGAACACTCATAGTCTCACCCTGAATTTTTGTGGCCAATCCCCCGTAAAATTCAAAACAATTTGCAGCGTCGGCCACATCATATTCGGCTTCAGCCAGAGGTTTTCCACAATTTTGCACTTCTAGCTTGGCAAGTTTTGCACCTTCTGCTCTGATGGCATCACCTATTCGAAATAAGATTTTTCCTCGCTCAAGGGCAGAAACTTTTCTCCAAGGGCCATAATCAAAAGCTCTGCGGGCCGCTTGAATGGCTGCCACTGCATCTTCTTTGCTGCTTTCAGGGACAACAGCTACCAACTCACCACTGGCGGGATCAGTAATATTTCTTGAGGCTCCTGATTTAGATTTGGTCCACTTTCCATCAATTAGCATTTCATAATTTTGACTCATGAATTTTACTTCTCCCCGAGGTGGTATTTAGGACCAATAAATCGATGTTTCACAAAGAAAATCCAATTGAAGACTAAAAATAGAAATAGTCCTAAAATGACATAGCCTGCTTGTTCATTGGGTGGAACGATAAAAATTATGGTAATAAAAGCTATCCATAATAGCGCAATGATAGAGACGAGATTACTGAATTTACCTAGATTCCATGGGCCAATCTCGTCCGTACCACCTGTAAATCGCTTGTAAAGCCGCGCATAAATAGGCAGCCCGTAAGAAATATAAAGAGAAATGACCGCAATCGAAATAACCGCTTGGTAAAGTGTTACAGAAACAGCCAAAATCATGGCGATAAAGGCCAAGCCCCAAATAGCATTAGAAGGTGTTCTTTGCTTTTTACTCACTTGAGCCCAAAATTTAGAAAATGGTAATCCACCGTCTCGCGCAAAGGCATAAACCATTCGTGAGGCAGATGTCATTGCCGATAAACCGCAGAGCCACATGGCGCCAAGAACGAGTGCGACTATTATAGAGCCAAATCCCCCACCCAATCTTTGTTTGAGAATTTCTGTAAAGGCACCGTCGCCAAATTTTACCGCTTGATCTAAATTTTCAATAGATAATGTGATTGCCGCGATCATCAAGAATCCAAAAACTACAGAAATAACGACAGCAAGGAATATCCCCCACGGCGCATTTCGTCTTGGGTCTAATGTCTCTTCGGTCACGTGGGCCGAAGCATCGTAGCCTGTTAAAGTCCACTGCGCGAGCAGCAAGCCGATCAGAAAACTGTACCGAGGTGAGTAGCCATCATTAGAATAAAATGTAAGCAAGAATTTTGGCTCTTGGGCAAATCCATGTTGAAATAAAACAACTAAGAGCAAAATAACCACTCCGATATGATACCAAGCCGAAAAATTATTGAGCCAAGCTACCAATTGAATTCCAAAATGATTAAAAAGAGCATGGGACAGGAGGAGTACAATATAGGTTGTAGTGAGCGTGACCGTCGTGTTTTCCCAACCGAGAAGACCTAAGAGCAAAAGAGCCAAGCCGTAGTCAATTCCTGCTAAAATCGCAAATTGTCCCATGGTATTAAAACAGGCCGTAAACCACCCGAGGCACCTATTGCCTAAAAAACTACTCCAATGATAAAGGGCACCGGAGGTTGGGTAAGAACTGGCAAGTTCTGCCATCGACAGAGCCACCATCAAGGTGAATACAGATACGACAAGCCATCCCACGGTCATTTGCAGTGGCCCACCATGTTGCAGGCCGTAACCATAGAGTTGAATGGCTCCAGTCAAGATAGAGATGACTGAGAAGCTCAAAGCGAAATTTGAAAAGCCCCCCATATCGCGGAATAACTCTTGAACGTACCCCAAGTGCAGAAGGTCTTTTTCGTCCGTATCTAATTGTTTTTGATCCACGAGCTAAGGTTTAGCCGCGGATTATACGAATATCAAATAAATTGTGAGGGCCGGCAAAGACGCTTGATTTGGGGAAGGGCACGGGTTGTTTCTTCTTTCTCAAGTTGCCATCGCTCTAGAATCGCTTTGACAGCAACTGATTCGAATTCAACTTTGTGGAATTCATCCCACCCAAATGTCAACCACTGATTTTCAATAGGAAGCTCTCCCCCTGCTTTAAAGTATTCTACGGGGAGTTTGCTCAGATTTTTATGGAGCGCCATAAGGTAATTTAGAAAATGACCCATAGAGTTCTTGTCGGTGATCTTGGGGGCATCCATCGACTTGAGCGAAACCGTTTTCTTATATTCTTGAACTTGATTTTTAAGGGGCAACGAGAATTCGTGAATTGAATAAAAAGAAAAACAAAAAACGATGAGGGAAGAAATGATAGAAAACCCAAGAGCATTTGCCTTGTCATTTGAGTTACCTTTAGAAAATTTTGGCGAAGTCAAAAATTTGAAAATCAAATAGCCCACTAAGTATGTCAGACAAATTAAAAGTAGGGACGTGGAGGTATAGGCTGTTAATTTGGCCGAACCACTGATTTCGGACAACATTCTTAAGTTTTCAACTGCCGCATTGGACATATTGTTTGCCGTTAGATTCTGAAGTTTTATGGAATCGCTAATAGATTGAATGGTGGCGTCGCTGCAATAGAGGGATTTTTTTGATATGTTTGCAAAACCTGAGATGCCTACAAAAATGGTTACGAGACTCATTATGATCGGCATACGTAAGAATCCCAAGAGCAGGGATCTTTGCCTGCAAATACCAGTTTTAGTGCTTTGATATATTCTCTAATATCGCCTCGGATCAAAATATCTTTGCCGTCGATTGAAGCGATCATCATATTTCTATAGAAGTTGTCCCTATTAGTGTCGTTTTCAAATTGTGAATTCAAACTACTACCTGCCACCGCGCCACCAGCAACACCTGCGGTTCCGTAAAAAATCAATTCTCCAATTGTTGCGGGGTATGCAGGAGGATTAAACAGAACAGCACAGACAAATATAGTTAAAACTGTGGTACTCACCACACTTCCAATCACCGTAGCTCTCTTGTGAAATTTCTTTTGGGCTTCGGTTCTATAGTCAAGTTTAGATTTTAGAACGTTTTCGGCTTGGGCTTTTTGGTTTTCGTCCAACTCGGCTAGTACTTCGACCACTCTGTTCGGGGGTTGAATTTCTACAATTTCGTAGCGCCAGCGAAGACCTGCATTTGTCGAAACTTTCGCCACACTCACTTTGATTTTGGTGTTGGCATCAGTGAGGTTTAAAAATCCCGTCTTATCTTCGAGGGGATTCATTCCTCTTACATCTGGGCCAGCAAATGCAGAAACTGTCGTTAAATTGAGGGCAAATACTACGGAAACAAAGAAATTGAAGTACCTATTTAACATAACTTGATCACTCCCAAAAAAGTTTAAACAAAGTTCGACTTATTAGAAAGCAATAGGTGTGCCTATCCCATCATAATCCTTGGCGAATATGTGGCTTTTGGGGGTGTTGATTTTGATAATTATTTGGCCAAGTGGAGGCCTAAATTGTCACTCATGATCTACTTACCTGCTTTTTTAGCTTCCATTTTTGGGCATCTAAAGATCTGTTTTACAATTGGCGAAAAAGTTTCAGAGAAAAATGCCAAATGGATCTCAAGTAGCCCAACAAATAGAGCCAAAGGCAGACCGCTCGGTTCTAGAAAAGCATGGAGCATGAATATGTTAAGAATAATGGGGGCTAAGACAACCAACGCCAAGGGCACGAAAATTCCAGAAAGCAAGAGAAGGCCGCAGAGAGTTTCGGTGACCTTCAAAAATGGAAAGAAATAACCCGTTGCCATCAAGCCTTTAGTAAAGGCCATCAATTTCTCAGGTAAATCTGTTGGGGGTGGATAAAGGTTAAGTAGCCCCATTAAACCAAATACAAAGAAGATAAGTCCTAGCAAAATTCTTGCTGCAAAGGAGAGTTTGGTTTTCATTATCGATGTCCTTTTCGAGTATTGAGGAATCTTTTTTATTTGACTCTAAATCTGGCACCTAAGGCAAGAATATTGAAGACTATTACGCGCTGTGACGTCCGCCGCCGGAAGTGAAAAAGGCCCTTACCTTTTTGGCAGGACCGGCTTTGTTCTAATACTTTTTTGCGTGCTATTTGTGTATGTCGCCTTCAATGTTACGCCTGAATAACTTCCGTAAGCTCGCAATAAGATGTAATAGATGCCCACCGTAGGATTATTGAAATTGCAATTTTCGTTGCTCGTGCTGCTATAAGGTCGGCATGTATAATTGGATTGTGTAGGTTGACTTCCACTTTTCACATACAAGTCTGCATCACCTGAGCCGCCGGTGATATTGATGGTGAGTTTTGTAGCACCAGAAGGAATTGCGATGGAGAATCGCTTTTCTCCGTTTTTTGCATCCAAGAGGCTCGTCACTGGAACATTGTTTTGAAGAGAAGTTGTAGGAGGTGGCGTTGGACTCGGAGAAGGTGATGGTTTAGGAGTTGGAGTTGGAACGGGCGTCGGATTGGGAGTAGGTGAAGGAATCACAGATATTAAGAAAGCCGTATTTAGGAAGATATTCGGCGAACCACTTCCAACATCTGATAATTTACCCGAAACTCCACCACTCACTAATGCAGCTTTAACTTCAGCAGGCGAAGCGTTGGAATGACGGCTTAAGTACAACGCCACGACTCCGACCACGTGGGGCGTCGCCATCGACGTACCACTAATCGTATTGGTCGCCGAGTTTGAGCCAATCCAGCTAGATTTAATATCGGTGCCCGGCGCAAAGAGCGAAACACATGTGCCGTAATTTGAAAATGACGAGCGAGAATCACTATTGTCAGTACTCCCTACCGTGATTGCCAATGGAACTCGCGACGGTGAACCATAGCAGGCGTCATAAGAATCGTTTCCGGCAGCTACGGCATATGTGACACCTGACTGAATCGAAGCTGTCACTGCATCGTCGATGGCTTGAGAAGCTCCACCACCCAAACTCATATTTGCTACGGCTGGAGTTTGGTGATTCTGTGTCACCCATTCTATTCCGGCAATAACGTCAGCGAAAGTGCCCGAACCTGAACAATCCAAAACACGAACAGCATGAAGAGAGACATTTTTGGCAACGCCATAGGTGGCACCGCCGATTGTGCCTGCTACGTGAGTTCCGTGGCCATTGCAATCTACGGCGTTTCCTCCTGAGTTTACGACGTCCGTTCCTGCACTTGCTCTGCCTTGAAATTCTTGATGGGTTGTCAGAATTCCAGTGTCAATGACGTAAGCATGCACTGTTGAGGGCAATAGATCATAGTTATAGACGTGATTGAGGGGTAGCGTTGGCTGATCCAGTCTATCTAATCCCCAATCGGGATTATTTTGAGCCGTGTTAATATGAATAATCTGATTTTTTTCGACGTAGGCAATGTCGGGATTTTCAGAAAGCTCTCGCGCTTGGCTCTCACCAATCTGGTAATCACCCCCTCTTACAATTGAAAAAACTCTTTTTGGTTCAGGTAATTGATAGGAGCGAGCCATGTTTTTAAGTAATGTGATTAAAGATTCTCGTTGGTCTAATTTTAAACCTAAGGCTGCCTGCTGCACGGGGGCTTTTTTCAAAACAACAATGTATGAATCGCCTGAGCCATCGCCATTTGAAAATCGGGGTCCCTGACTTTCGGCATTAGGATCATTTTGGGGTGAACTAATCTCGTTTTCTAGAGCAGTGGGAATGTCAGTGTTTTTTCCGCATGAAATTTGGGTGAACGGCAGTGCAAAGAGAAGGGTAAAGAGTGGAACAGAATTGATTTTCAAGGTCCCCTCCTAAGGTTAGAGTTAGGAACCTTGTATTGACCTCCCCTGGCGGTCCTCCGGTTAACCGGACTTAAGAATCTGAACTTTGGTCTAGTTTGTTTATCTCCCCATCCGTATAGACATTTTGAATACTTACTAGAACGGTATACATATTCCAATTTAAAGAAACATTCGGATTTAATGAATTTGAGTACCCAAGCTCGCGTGAAGAAAAGTTACCTTTTTTACCTTTCATATAAGGCGACCCAATTGAGCGAAATAAAATCAAATCCCCATTTTTGTTAATGAGGTCAGATACCTTCAAGTCTCCTGAAAATCCCCAGTCATCAAGATCTAGATGTTTATCACTTAAGCCGACGAGTTGGTCAAGCAAGGTGGTATCATAGTAGGTTACTTGAGTACGGTAATCTTCAACAGTTGTGGTTGATTCATTTAAAGTGGAGAGACAGTCAGGTGAAGCAAATGACATATTGTTAAAGAGAAGAAAGAATATAAAAATAAAACTATTTTCAAAGTTCATCCAAAAAAAATCAATGCAAAGATGATACCTTTTCAAAGATTTTAAATAGCCAACTGGCAGCGTGAAGTTTGTCAATACCCTTTACAAATCTCACAGAAATTCAACTAACTGGTTAATATACCTAATTTAAGCTTTGTCTAAAGACGATACACCTCGGCTGCAATTAAAAGAAACGATTTCGAACAGTAACCTGGCATTGTAAGATAAAGGAGTTGATACCAACAAATCTTTAGACATTTCCTCTGAATTCAAATGTGGGACCGGCGGCCGTGGGACCTTTTAAGAGGTCCCGGCCAGCCGCCCAACCAGATTGCCGGAAAAATAATTATCATTTATAAAATTTATTTCTTGACCCAATCTACGGTGAAAAATCGCAATCGCCTTTGAGGTCGTAGATTTTGCCATTTAAAACTACTAAAGCCCGATGTGAAGGGCCTGTTTTACTTTTTTGACTTTTTGAATGCCTTTTATTTTTTCATCCAACCATTAGTCAGTAAATGCGCAAAATGCACTCGTAAAAAGTGATGTTATACTCGGCACTGACTTTTAAAAAAGGAGTTGGAATGAAGGCATACATGAATGAAATAATGGCCAAGAGTAACAAAGATCTTTCTTTAAGCTATCCCCTTCATAACAAAGCTCTCGAATTGGCAAAAGATTTTAAACGTATAGAAATTGAACTCGTTGAAATTATTCAAAAGATCGATGCTGCGAAAATATTTCGCAAACTCGGCTTTGCTAGTCTCTACGAGTATGTGAATCAAGGTCTCGGATTATCAGAATCTGTAAGTTACTCACCTTATTAATGTTTCAAGAAAATCAATAGCAGTACCAGAGCTTAAAGCTGCTATTCAGCAAGGCAGCCTGAGTATTTCTCAGGCCAAACGTATTACCTCGGTTATCACAAACGTTAATGCATCCACTTTGATTGCAAAGGCAAAAGTCATGACGCAAAAGGAAATTGAAAAAGAAGTTGCCAAAATTAATCCAAAGGCAGCCATTCCAGAAAGAGCCTGTTATATTAGCGAAGATCGAGTTGAACTTCGTCTTTCATTAAAATAAGATATTATGAAAAACCTAAGACGCATTCAAGATCTGGAGTGTCAACGAACCAAAACGACCTGTGATTTAGAAAAAACCTTAGAGGTCATCATCAATGACTATATTCAAAAGAATGACCCCGTTACAAAAAGTGAAAAAGTCTTACATAAACTATCCTTAAGGACAGTAAATTCGAACGCCAGTATTAACACCGATGCGAGGGCCAATGACAACGCCAGTGGAAACCAGCAAACACAAATTCAAAACACTAAAATCGTTGAGAATTCTTCAAAAATTAATAATAAACACAAAGCCTCTCATCCCAAAATAAATCAGAGAGTTGCAATTTCATCGGCGATTAAACATCAAGTGAATCAAAGAGATAAGGGCCAATGCTGTTATACAAATTTTCAAGGGGCAAGATGCTTAAATAGGCGTTGGCTTGATGTGCATCACCGTAAACCCATCGCCAGTGGTGGCGACAATTCGATAGAAAATCTCATAACTCTTTGTAAGGCACACCATCGATTACAGCATGAATCGGCCCCATAGAGCACCCTTCTTAATGGGAAGAACCCGAGAATTGCTTTGGCCATGGCCGCATTCTAGGTTCTAGTCAACTTTTCGAACTGAAATCACCTTACATTTTCCAAATTCATTGGCGTCATATTCTGTAGTTACTTCAAATATAAAATGCCAGTCGGTCCCACAAAAAACCCCACCCGTAAACGTACGTTGTCCTTGAAATCCACTTTCATCTGGTCGACAGGATGCTCTTTACTAAAAATTTCACCTAATCCTCCTGCAAATATCATTTTATAGAAATATTTATCCCTTTGTGTTGAGCAAAATCCATACCGTGGGAAAGCTATTAAAGACGAGAAAGGCCTGGACTCTCAGCTTTTAACTCTTCGAGAACTCGAAGATTGGTTTGAAGAGACTCAATAGTTCCATACCGTTCAATTTTGCCATTCAGCGCTTTGATTGCGGTCTTGTCGCCCTTTACCGAGTTGGCATAAATTTGAGTCTCCAGAGAATCAAGCTCTTGAATCTCGGCCTTGAGTCGCGCGATGGTGTTGTCTACCTTCACTAAATCAATTTGAGGCTTTAAGGCGCCGGGTGGCCCATTTGCCCCAACTGAATTGACGCCCACAGTTTCTGGGCGCGGGGACTGAGTTACACAACCTGCTACCGCCAGCAAAGTCACCGTTGAAATCAAAATCAACTTTTTCATTTTTAGCTCCTCATTCTCGATTCGGTGAAGAGCAACCAATATGCCAGATTAAAGGGGCCGCAAAGAGCTCTAGTGTCGAAAGATTGATTTATACCCACTACTTTCTTAGATTCAGATAGCTTAACGAGCCCGGGACGAAAATTGTTAATCATATGTCATGAAATATTTGAGGCAAATTTACCCAAGCTGGCGCAGGAACTAAATGCACCTCCTATGAAAGGAGACGTGTTTAATCTCGATATGCCCCGAACCCACCCGTCAAATTTACGATATTAAGAAAGCCTTTTTTCTCGCAAGCTTCGACGAGCAGCCGAGATCCCACTCCATCACCATCATATAAAACCACAGGCGTGTCTTTTGCCGGAATGGCTTTAGAAATTTTCTCTATATCTGCAGGCAAGTTGATGGCCGTTTTAATATGGCTTCGGGCATATTCTTCTGGGGATCGAATATCGATTAACAGGAATGCCACATGAAGAGTAATCATGCGTTTAAGTTTTGGTCCATCGATTTCTAACACTTGCGGCCCGGTCATTGTTGAAGCCCAAAAATCAAAGTTAGGCCACTCACAATTCCAAATCCACTTTCACCAACATCATGTCTCTAACCAATGATTGATTATTGTAAAAAACATATCCAAGCGAAATGGATGAGGTTTGAGAAAGCAAAAATGCAAATCCCGATGTCAATGCACCTCTGTGACTTCGCCCCCCTTGGTAATCCAAGACAAATTTTACTTTTTCACCGATTTTGGCTGATATGCTACCAAAAATTCCGCGAGCGGCGGAGTTTCCCGCTTCGTCTAATAAAACATTTTGGTTGCCCACAAAATAACCCACAAACAAATGGCTTAAAGACCCAAGCTGTTTTCCCAATCCTAAATAAATAAAGTCTTCGTCACTGCCATTAGCTTTAAATCCAAAATTGTAAAAACCAAACGCCACACCAAAACCTATTTCTTCCTCTAGAATAACTACTTTTAAATTCCCGTGAAGAGATTTGAGATCGTCCCCGTACTCCGGCTCCCACCAATCGATTCCCGCTTCAAGCCCAATAGCTCCATTATTTGCAAAGCCAAATGTGAGACCTTGATCGATAAAAGGCTGTTGAGGGCCCAAATCGCTTTCACGCTTGTCTAATGTAAATGCGATGCGGCTATCGTAACGCCACGTACTTGGGTGCAACGCGGTGTCATCAGGAATCCACAACGTGCTCGTCGGAAAAGCCCAGGCGCCACACGAAAATCCAAAAATCAGAAGAACACTCTTTAAAAAACCCATCAAAAGATGTTTTAGTCTTATTCATACGGAGAAACAATTGAAAAAGCCCCTGGTTCACCTTGCCCTCTTTGCTGTGAGTCTTATTTTCGGCGTGTCATACATCGTGGGCAAAGAAGTTTTGAAATATGTAAAACCTGCCACATGGGCCTTTTGTCGCGCAACCGGTGCGGCTGTATTACTTTTAATTTTAATGGGCCCAACACTTATAAAAACTGCAACTAAAAAAGATTTTCTGATCATTGCAGCCCTAGGTCTGTTTGGTGTTGGAATAAATCAAATAGCATTCTTTGAAGGATTATCACGCACTACAGCTACTCACGCTGCTGTCATTAATACTATCGTCCCCATAGTTGTTTTGTTTTTTAGCATTCTCATCGGCTATGAAGAGTTAAGTAAGAGAAGAATCTTAGGCCTTATTTTAAGCTTCACGGGAGTTTTAATTCTCTTAGAAATTGAAAAACTTCAATTTGATGGAGCGCTCTTTTGGGGCGACGTCTTAACCGTACTAAATTCATTAAGCTTTAGTTTTTATTTGGTCCTCTCAAGAAATATAAATCGCAGGCTAAAACCTCTCGCTGTCACTGCCGGAATGTTCACCGTCGGCGCCATTGGAATTTCATTTTACGGAGCAACAGATGTGGCACAGGTCGTTTGGTCTCAAATTCCTCTCCTCATTTACGCCCTTATGATTTACTTGATCACTTTTGGAACCATTGGAACTTATTACTTAAACAATTGGGCCCTTTCACAAGTGGATAGCAGCCTCGTGGCCTTATATATTTACATTCAGCCCATTGTGGCTGGTCTTCTTTCTCGATGGCTTTACCATGAAACCTTGACAGCGCGAACTATTTTGGCTTCTCTAATGGTGTTTTCTGGGGTTGCCATAGGAACAATGACTTTACCTCATAAGAAAAGAGGAAAAAATGCCTGAGCAAATATCACCCGAACCAGTTTCCATAGAATCACTATCTGGTGAAAAGCGAAAATTTCCACCTTCAAAAGAATTCTCGAAAACGGCCCATATAAAATCTTTAGATGACTATAAAAAGCTCTATGACTTTGCCGCGAGAGATCCTGAAAAATTTTGGAACGAACAAAGTCAAAACCTTATTTGGGATAAAAAGTTTGAAAAAGTACAAGAGTGGAACGAACCCTTTGCAAAATGGTTTGTCGGTGGCAAACTCAATGCTTCAGTTCAATGTTTAGATAAAAACCTCAAAACTCATGGCGCCAAATCTGCAATCAAATGGGAAGGTGAAGATGGCGCCGTCAGAAAGCTCTCCTACCAAGAACTTTACGATCTTACTTGTCAAACAGCCAATGCCCTTAAAGAACTGGGAGTGCAAAAAGGTGATCGTGTAGCCATTTATATGCCTATGGTCCCCGAGGCCGTTGCCGCTATGTTGGCTTGCGCTCGTCTTGGAGCTCCTCACTCCGTGATATTTGGCGGATTTAGCAGTGAGTCCCTAAAAGATCGAATCAACGATGCTCAATGCAAAGTAGTTATCACCGCAGATGGCGGATATCGTCGAGGTTCGGTGGTGCCATTAAAAGAAAATATTGACCAAGCCCTTCCAGCAACTCCCAGTGTAAAAAATGTTATCGTCTTAAAACGCACTCAAAATGAAGTTTCAATGAAATCTGGCAGAGATCATTGGTGGCATGAAATTGTTGCGAAACAAAAACCAGATTGCTCACCAACATCTGTAGATAGCGAAGATATTCTTTTTATTTTGTACACAAGCGGCACTACGGGAAAGCCAAAGGGAATTGTCCATTCCACTGCCGGGTATATGCTTTGGACAGGCCTCACTACTAAATGGGTTTTTGATTTAAAGGCCGGCGATACTTACTGGTGCACGGCAGATATTGGCTGGGTCACCGGGCATAGTTATCTTGTTTACGGCCCATTACAAAATGCAGCAACAGCTTTTATGTACGAAGGCGCGCCCAACCATCCAGATTTTGGAAGATTTTGGAAAATGATCGAAGCACATAAAATTACAATCCTCTACACTGCGCCCACGGCAATCAGAGCCTTTATGCGAGCGGGCGATCAGTTTGTCGAAAAATATGACTTAAAAAGTTTGCGATTATTAGGAAGTGTCGGCGAACCCATCAACCCTGAAGCGTGGATTTGGTATCATAATAAGATCGGCAATTCGCGATGCCCCATAGTAGACACTTGGTGGCAGACAGAAACTGGTGGAATCTTGATGAGTCCTCTTCCTGGAGCTACACCGACAAAACCAGGGAGCTGCACTTTGCCATTGCCCGGAATTCACCCCAGAGTTGTAAGCAAAGCAGGCGTTGGGTGTAAACCCAATGAAGGCGGATTTCTCGTGCTAGAAAAACCGTGGCCCGCCATGACCCGCGGTGTGTACAATGATCCAGAGAGATTTAAAAAAACCTATTGGAGTGATTTTAAAGGAAAATATTTTACAGGCGATGGATCCCGATGCGATGAAGATGGATACTTTTGGGTTATGGGACGGGTTGATGATGTTTTAAACGTAGCTGGCCATAGACTTGGAACCGCAGAAATTGAAAGCGCACTAGTAAGCCATCCCAAAGTCGCTGAAGCTGCTGTGGTCGGCAGGCCCGATGATCTCAAAGGTCAAGCGGTTGTGGCCTTTGTCACTTTGAAGGCGGCATATGCTACTGAAAATATCAGTGACGAACTTAAATCCCACGTTGTCAAAGAAATAGGTGCCATCGCTCGGCCCGAGGAAATTCGATTCACCGATAGTCTTCCAAAAACACGTTCAGGGAAAATCATGAGGCGGTTGCTGAGGGAGTTGGCAGCCAACGGAACAATTAAAGGTGACACCTCGACCCTGGAAGACATAAACGTCATCAACAAATTGGCCGCACAAAATGATGAGGAATAAGTGGCTCCTGGGGGTCCCTTCGCCGAACAAATGAGGTCATTTATTTGGTTTTTTTGATGAGGATTCCATTTGCTAAGGCGAGAACCCTGACATATATTTCGCCCCAAATAAATTTGAATGAGGGGGCGCCATGGGCACGAGTATTTCCGCATTTATTTTTGTAGCCATTTTTCTCACAAACTCAGGAATCCTTTTGGCACAAGAACTGGCGCAAGGCGAATGTCGCTGCGAAACTTTTTTTGAGGGTCAAAAAGGAGTAAGTGGCAAGCCCGAATCCTATCCTACAGGTCTTTGTCGGTATCAAGCCCATGAAAATGAGAGTGTCTTTAAAGATCTTTTAGTTGGTGCCGGGAACCTACATCCCGACTTTAGTTACTCTGAAGGATTTAGATTTGAGGATAGAGTTCCAAAACGTGGTACCGGCAGTCAAAGAATGATTGAATGGTGGTATTCAGACACGCGCTGGAACGATGTGGTTTGCAAGTATCTTAAAGATAATGATCACCAGTTCGCCTTTGAAAAGCAACGACCAATTAAAATTGCAATTTCACTTTTCACCTTTGAGCAGGGCTCAGAACGAGAAATCGGGGCAGACTTCGGGTCATTTTACGGAAAAAAGTCCTTAGAAGCTGAAAGACCCAAAGTTGCAAATTCCCTCAAAGAAGGAATTTTTCAGTCGGCCCTTTCATTGACCGGGCCGTGGTCGTCCTTATTAAATGTTGGGATCAAAGCATCTATTGACAAACATCGCGCCGATATTTTGGCCGAAGAAGTCGCCTATTGCTTATTGGGTTCTTATTGTGAACCCAGTCAAAAGAAAAACAATTACATCCTTATTGGTAATATGCTTGAACCCAAAATGGAAGAATTGGGTATTAGCTTTAGCGGCATGGCCATACAAGATCCTGTTGATCCTAAAAAAATTCGGATCCGAGATTTTAATTTGCGATATGGAATTCCTACAGGTGAAACCACCTCACCCGTTCTCGTAAGAAATATAAGAAGTTATTTGGATTTGGACTTAGTTGCCGGAGAGACCCTCGTTTTGGGAATGTCCACGACTAATCGAGATGCCCGAACTGGTAAGCTAGTATCATCAGCAACAGAAAAAGCGTTTACGCAATTTTTGGCTTTGATAAAAGTGGACGTTCCAAGCAATAGCAGCTCTCCTGTTTTGCCCGAAAAAATCCAAGGAGCGGGAGATGACCGATCGTTCACGGAGGAAGAGTTGGCCGAACTACCAATGCTCAGTCTGAAAGACGCATTTAATTCTATAGAATCTGTTTGCTTTGACGACATAATTGATTCAACGGGCAATTCTCGAATCTGCGGCTTTCGCTTTAAAAAGATTGATCGTCGATTCGTGAACTATCGTCTCAAATTAGAATTAAAGGGCAAACTAAAATATGGCGAAGAAAAAGTGAGATATTGGAAGATGGGCGACATCTATGACGGCAAAGGTTACTACCAGTTGCCCGCCATGGATGAAACGAAGGCCGGTAAATACACTCTAAAAATCCAAATCGACAGACCTACGCCAGAAGTAAAAAGTCAGATGGATCAAGATGGTGTGTCGGGTATGAGATTAGACTTTAATCATTACCCCAAGGACCATCGCGATCCCATAACTTACTCACCTTCTTCTCTTGAAATATTGAAGTGAAGTTTTCTTTTTTAATACTTTTGTTTGCAGCGACTTCATGGGCACAAGTGAAGCCGCCTCAGCTTCCTCCTGAGCTTTTTACATTTGATAAGTTAGCGCAAGATGTTCGAAGCCCCCTCTCGCTTGCCATGCATAATATTTTATTAACTTTCAGGAGAACAGAACGAGAACCTGGACATGTGTTGTTTTACGACAAAGATCGAAATATAAAACTTGCCATTAGATTTACGCGGCAATTGCAAGCTGTTGATGAGAAAACAAAATACCGTCTTGAAACTCTTCGTTTTGAAGACCCCAATGGCCAACTGATCGTCGAAGAAAAAGTTGAAACTCATGGTAGTCAAGATCTTCAGTATTCTGATCCCCGAGATCGAATTTTATTTCAGGGTGATATAAACTATGGCCTCGAGCCCAATGAGTTCTTCAAAAAAGTGACCGTTTCAGCAGACGGGCATGAAATTCTTCGATTTGAATCATTAAAGCTTCAGGGCGATACGGAGCGCCATTATGATGCTTACTTTTCTAAAGCAAAAGTTCTTTCAATTATTGATCTTCAATCAGAAGACAAAGCTTACAGACGGGTTTCTTACGACATGGTTGGAAAGTACTATTTCATTAAGGCATTCAATGACGTTGTCGAAAGAGGTTGGGGCCGACCTAAAAATCACACCGTAGAGCTGGTAAAACCGCAGGAGGCTTTAATTGAAAACCTCAAATACCGTGTAGATGGTGAGCGAGTATTTAGTCTCAGCAATTTTATGTCTAAATTTAACTCCAATATCTACGACCCGATGATTGTCAAAGGTGCCGGAAAAATTATGGACGCCATCGTTTCATCTCGATTTCCAAGAATATCGGGGAAACTTGATTTGACAAGGCAAGAGCGCCTTCTCGATGAATTTCAAGCATTACTGGGGATTATAGAACAGGCCAAAACTAATGCTGGCTTACTTAATAAGATTTCGGCTCAGATCAAGAGCTATGTTGAGGCTATTCGATTGGGCACCTTGAAAATTACAGATACTCGGCCCAAAGGACAATAGGTGAAATTATTTTTCGCTATTTTACTTTTACTCTCTTCGAGTAATTTTGCATGGGCTCGTCTATCTGGTGATAATGATCAGTGTGCACTAACCAATGTAGCTCAGGGTGGAACAAATTGTTATAAAGACAAATCAGATTTGAAATTTTCGTCGGGCGTAGCAAGCCTTGAAGAGCTCTTCCATCTTGTTTTTCAACCTTTCATACAACAATTTTCATATAACTTCAATTCTAAGGGAGTGGTGACATCCTCCAACGGGATGTTTACGACTTTTTTAGATCAAAACGGCAACCCTAAATGGAAACTGACGATTACTTCTCAAATGACCGCAACCCAAGATCGACAAATCACTAGATTTGTATTTGCCGATAATCAAGGGGCTCCGCTATTGAAATTTGTGTTTAGGGACGCGGCCCCAAAGCTTGTCGCGCCCAATGTTTTAAATTTGAGATCTGGTCAATTATCATTTTTTCCTGAATCTCCAGACATTTATTGGCATGAGCTTCGTGTTTGGTTTGCTAATCAGGAGCTCTTCACAATGCACCTGACGAGGCAAAGTGCCAACGACGGAAAAAAATTGAGAGCAGAATTTACAAATCCATCAGAAACTAATGCAGGTGTTATTTATGAAGAAATTACTACTTTGAATTCCAAACAGATAACATATGAACTTAATTCTAAAAAACTCTTTGGTCCTCCCATTAAGTTGCGGGCTCTTATTACCAAAAATCCCGAAGCCTATTTGGGAAGTGAGACTTTTTACATAAATGATCTTGAAGTTCCGCTTGAAGAGTATTTGCCTAAATTCCAACTTTTTGTGATTCAAAAACTCGCCATAGAACATTTGCAAATACCCTTTAGCATGTTTGTAAAGTTTTTCTTCTTTATTAAGCC
The DNA here is from genome assembly GCA_023250675.1 of Oligoflexia bacterium. Taxonomy (GTDB): domain Bacteria; phylum Bdellovibrionota; class Bdellovibrionia; order JABDDW01; family JABDDW01; genus JAHFAE01. Next base: position 27,071 of record JAHFAE010000016.1, read on the forward strand.
AGATTGGGGATCTCAATCTGATAGATAGGCGAGATTTGTTTACAATTCCTTAAACTCATGGTTTTGTTCGTTAAATCTTTATTGTGAAAGGAGACCTGACATGGGTCGAGGCGATAACAGACGTTCCCAAAAAATGAAAATGAGAATTTCGCGAAAAAAGAAAAAGGTTCGAACCAAACGTAGGATTGAAGAAGCCAAGAAAAAGCGATAACCTTATAACCAGATGGAAAAACCATTTGGTTTTTTAATAATTATATTTGCGACGTTTGCCCAAGCTCAAACAATCCAATTGCATCGTGAAAAGCCTCGCCCAATGGCGGGGTCCATTAATTTAGGCACGGCACAGTTTAATGCTTTAAATCCTTCTTCTGATTTCAAAATGAATAATGGAATATTTTTATCTCTCGATGGAGAAAAACCATTTAGTTACCTTGGTTTGTATCTTGAGGCGGGAATTAGTTATTTGAAAACAAGCGGCCAAGCTAACTATTACTTTACCAGCACTACGGCAAATTATTCGGCAACCAATGTGGATTTTAATGCTGAAGAGGTGCAAGGAAGTTTCGGAATTCGCGTTAAATTCTTAGAACATCTATCATTGCACCCTTACTTGGGCTGCGGAATTTCAGGTGGATATTTTCAAGTGACCTACGGCAATGGTTTACAAACGGCTAAGGTCTTAGCTACCGGTGAAGACTACAAAACTTATGACGGTGTTTTAGATTTTTCGACTTACGGAGAAGTCGGTGCTGAACTTGAGCTTTCAAATTCTTACGGAATACGAGTGTTGGATCGATATTCAGAGGGGAACACACGTCCTCTAGAAACTCTTCGGAAGCAACCCCTTCGATTTTCTGCCAACGCATATTTATTGAGCCTCTACGCCAAATTCTAGGTGCTAGGTGCCTAGGATTCGATGACGATTTTTCCAGGGCGAGCCGAGCCCACATTTGTCGTCGAAGAAATGTCGGACCCGGATGGGGTGTGGGGTAAATAGCCGGCATTTCGCTCAAGAAGTTCCATATGTGAACTAATCAAATTTTTGAGAGAAATCTCGAATTGATTTTTCTGACGTTTCATATCGGTAATATCTTGGTAAGTTTTTTTTAATGAATCTCTTGAATCACGAATTATCATATCGGCTTGTTGTTTGGCATGATTGAGAATGAGAGCCGCTTCTCTCTCGGCATCTTTTCGCAAAGTCTCAGTCATTTTGTGGGCTGTCATTATAGTTTCTTTAAGAGCTTTATCACGCTCTTTGTACTCGAGCATTTGAAGTTCACGTTCGCGGATTTGCTCTTTGAGTTGATTCCGGTCGCGTATCAAGGACTCCATTTCTTCAGCAACTTCTTTGAGAAACACTGTGACCTCTTCGGCATTTATGCCTCCTAATTTTCTGCCAAAGGTCTTGTGTGCAATATCGATGGGAGCAATCTTCATGATTATTTCCTCCTAAATTTATTCTTATACCGTCTTAATTGTACGGCAAAATTCACGATTGACGCAAACTTTTAGCTATCTCTTCTCCACGCTCAAATGCCGCTTCAAGCCCAGACTGAAGGCTGGGCGAAATTTTCGAATTTTTCATGGCGGTAAGACCTGCGTGAGTTGTCCCTTTTTTACTTGTCACGGCTTCTCGCAATTGTTTTAACGAAATTTCACTACGGGACAATGCCAGCTCAGCAGTTCCTTTAAATGTTTCAACGACAATTTGGCGGCTCTGAGCTTTTGTAAAACCCTTTTTTAAGAACCACTTTTCAAATTCTTCCATGAATAACAAAACAAATCCCACTCCTGATGCCGAACCGGCGGTTACCGCGTTTATTTCTTTGTCGGACTTAAGCTTCACAATTAGACCCAATGTAGCAAAAACTTTTTCTACAACACGGCATTCTGAAGCATCGCCTTTAATTTGATAAATTCCAAAAACGCCTTTTTGAATAAGCGCCGGAGTATTGGGCATGATACGAAATATATTTTTTGAAACATGAAAATACTTAAGCAAAGTTTGAGAAGATACCCCTGCAGCTATAGAAATGAGAGTGTGGCGGTTGGAAATAAAAGGCCTGATCTCACCGAGAACAGTTAAAATATCTTGTGGTTTAGTAGCTAAAACGATGACCTCAGAGTTTTTTACAAGTGAAATATTGTCATTAAACTTTGATATTCCCGTGGCATTTGAAAAATTTATTAGTTTTTCTTCAGAAATATCGGTGGCAGCTAATTCAGTTGGAATAAATAGTTTTTTAATGAGGATTCCAGTGATAATGGATTGAGCCATGTTTCCACAGCCAACAAATCCCCATTGAGCATTCACAAAGTTTGAAAATCCCTTTGGCCAAAAATGGCTGTACCCACCCGAACCATTGTTGCCCCCTCTTCAATGGCCACTTCAAAATCATGAGTAGTCCCCATACTCAGATGTTTAAATGAACCCCATGGGGCTGCCACCAACGAAGCCCATTCTCCCCGGAATTCTCGCAATTGAACGAAAAATTTTCTCGAAGATTCGGCTTCTGCGTCGATGGGGGGTAGAGTCATCAATCCTTCGAGCCGTAGATTTTTCAGATTCACCGCTCTTTTAATAAGTTCAGGTGCGAGACTTGGCGCGACACCCGTTTTTGTCGGTTCATCACCAAGTTTTACTTGTATCAAGATATTTTGAATCACGCCGGCTTGTTGAGCTCTCGTGTTAAGGGCATTGGCCAATTCGATTCGATCTACTGATTGAATAGTTTCAAACTTGCCGACAACAAATTTCGACTTGTTGGTTTGAAGGGCGCCAATGAGATGCCAGTAGGTAGACCCTTTAAGATCCAGAGTCTTCATTTTTTCAATTTTCTTCGCGGCTTCTTGAACATAATTTTCACCGAAATGAGTGACGCCAGCACTGTATGCCTGCATGATTGACTCAAAAGATTTGGTTTTTGAAACGGCTATGAGTTCAACGGACCCAGGTTGTCGATTTGCTCTAAGTTCTGCCTGACGAATTCGCGCCAGCACGTCGTTTATCCTTTGCTTGAACTCGGAGCTTCCAACGGTGCTTTCTGAGTTCTTTTGTAAATGCATTAAGGGGTAAGCCGACAACATTGAATAAATCACCTTCTATCTTTACAACAAATTTTCGTGCCAAACCTTGAATGGCGTAACTTCCAGCCTTGTCGAACCATTCACCTGAGTCAAGGTACCACTGGATTACCCCCGGGGAAAGCTTTGCAAACTTCACCCGTGTATTGACTATACGCGTTATTCCGAGAGCCATTTCAGGGCAGTAAATTCGAAATGACGTTTTAACGCTATGAGTCTTTCCGCTCAATAGCTTCAACATTCGCAATGCGTCACGACGATTTTCAGGCTTACCAAGGACCTGTTTACCAGCGACGACTACAGTATCCGCACCTAAAATCAATTTTCCTTTTAATTTTCGATTACTTAATCTTGAAACCACGGCCTGAACCTTAAGGCCAGCAATAGCCTTCAAGTTCTCTTCGATCGTCAGGTTTTCATCGAATGATTCCGATGAGTTGGGTGAGAAACTGGTGCAAACAAAACCGGCATTTTTAAGAATGGCTAATCTTCTGGGCGATTGGGAAGCCAAAATGAGTTGCCAGGTTTTCGAACGCATAGTTTCTCGAGTTTACAAAATCGGAGCGGCATTGTCATGATATTGCCAACGTTTTTATTAATTTGTGGAGCGCTACTTGGTGGTGTGTCCATTTATCTCGCCGTACATGCTCTGATCGATAGTCTTACTTCAAACAAACTTGAAGCTTTAAATTGGTCAACAGGTGAAGAACCTCGGAAATCTAAATCTGGAATTATCAGAATCACAAGACCTTTGGTGCGTCGCCTCGTCCTCCCACTTTTGGTTCGCTACGAACTCAAACAATACAAAGAAAAAATAAAAAGAGAAATTCACGGTGCGGGAATCGATAAAGAACTCAATGAAAATGAATATGTAGGTTTACAAGTACTTCTCGGTCTCTTGCTACCTGCTTTTGTTTTCACCATAAATTTTTTGTTTACTCTCAACTATCCATTTTGGTTTCCCATTGCATTTGGAATTCTTGGATATTTCTTTCCGTATTTCTACGTCAAAGGAAATCGCGACGCGCGCCGAGCCCAAATTAGAACGGATTTACCTTTCGTTGTAGATTTACTCTCTCTTTTATCTGAAGCGGGAACTGATTTTCAGGGGGCCATTGCAAAGGTCACAGAAAAAATGCCCGGCGGGGCACTCGCAGAAGAATTGGGACAAGTGCTTAAAGACTTTAAACTTGGAAGTTCGAAAGCAGAAGCTCTTAACGCCATGGCATGGCGGTTAAACATGAGTGAGATTTCAAGTTTCATTGCCGTACTCGTAACCGCAGATACATTCGGAGTTGGAATTGGGGGCGTCTTACGACAGCAATCAGAACAGATGCGACAAGAAAGATTTGTTCGCGCAGAAAAAGCAGGGGTTGAAGCATCCCAAAAAATATTTATTCCGCTGATATTATTCATTTTGCCAGCTGTACTACTGATCGTTTTTGGTCCCGTCATCTTGCAGTTCATGGGAGGCGGGGGATGAAACGGGTTATGAACTCTCGCACCGGAACCGCCATCGTCGATCATCTTGAAGTGGCTTCAAATTTGAAGTCGCGGCTCGTCGGTCTTATTGGAAAGCCATCGTTGCCTTGGGGACACGGTTTGTTGATTAGAAGAAGTGGTAATTCCATTCATACTTGCTTTATGCGATTTCAAATTGACGTTTTATTTATAAATAAAAGTGGAACTATAAGACACCTAGCAGAAAATATTAAACCCTGGCGCATCATTGTGGCGCCATGCTTTGAAACTACAGATTGCCTAGAAATTCCAGCAGGCACAGTGAAAGCCACGGGTACCATCATCGGAGATAAAGTCAGTGTTGAAGTTTAGAGTTTTAAAAGGAAAAATTCCTGAAAAGTCTTTCGAACTTCGCGAAGGCGAAAATCTCGTCGGTAGAGCATCGACAAATCAAATCGTCTTAAACTCCAGCGGCGTGAGCAAAACCCATGCTAAAATTACAGTTCAGGGTCAAAAGTGTGTGGTTACTGACTTAGGGTCAAGTAATGGAACCTTTGTTAACGGAGCAAAAATTACTGATCGCATTGTTCGCCTAGGCGACCGCATAGCGTTCCATGACATCGTAGTAGAACTTAAAAGCGAAGAAATTCCAAAGGCTATGGGGCTTCCTGAAATTCCACCCATTCCGATTGCGCCTCCTTCCCATTCACAACGATCAGACCCAATACCCCCGCGAAGTTTTAGCGAAACAATGAAGACCTACTTAGATGAAACGGTCTTGGCTGGAGTTTACAAAATCAACGAGCTCTATTCCATGAGAAGTATTTTGGGAGCATTCGTCGTACTTTTTATATTATTCGTTACGATTCTTTCTACAATTCCTATGGCCCAACTTACAAAAGATGGTGTGCAAAAAGAAGCGCAAAGGCGAGCCCTCTCTATTGCAAGAAACCTTGCTTCTGTGGCAGAGCGAGCCATGGCCACCAATAACGGCGCAACCATACGAACTGATTTTGCTGAATCAGAAGACGGCGTCACTTTGGCCGTAGTTGTCTCTAAAGAAGACGGCCATATCATCGCGCCCCTATCAAAAGCCCAAAGCTACTCAAATGAAGAATTTGTAGCTCGCGCACGCAAACACGATGAAACTTTCGTTCAACAAATCAGTAGTACCTTTGTGGGAGCGAGTGTACCCATTCGAATTTTCTCTCCGGAAGCAGGAACACAAGTGACCGTCGCAATGGCTCAAATAATCTACAAAATGAATTCTTTAGATTATAGTGCAACCGTCGCGTTATTTGCTCGTATACTTATCATTGCACTGATTTTAGGTTCTATTCTGTATTACTTTATTTACAAAATTGTCGTAAATCCAATCAGTGATGCTGCTATACAGCTCGACCAAGCTCTTCGAGGTGAAATTGACATTATAAAAACCAAATACGACTTTGATGTTTTTCAGAAATTTGTAGAAAATATTAATAGCGCCCTTGCCCGCATGTCTCATTCAAAAGAACCCGAAGCACCACCGCCCGACCGGCTGGGAGAAGCGAGTAATCTAGTTCGAATCGTAAGTGACGCTGCTTTCGCTTTAGATTCTGAAGGTCAATTTCTTCAGGTCAACCCGGCTTTTGAAGAGATAACGTCGCTAAAGATGTTTAACCTGCAAGGGCAAACACTAGAAGCCATTTTAGATCAAGCGCTCAAACTTAACCTTCAAGATTTAGTATCCAGAGCCCAAATTCAACCAGGCGTTGTTGTGAGTAGCCAACTTGAAATTGGAGGCTCCAATTATGACCTTGATCTTCAAGCCTGGGCCGATACTTTCAAAATCAATTACTTTTTCGGAACTCTAAAAAAGCGGAGCGCAGCATGAGCCCCGATAATTTGCAAAAAAAACAAATCTCCGAAGTAATTATCACCATATTAAATGGCCCCCAGTCGGGGGTTGCTTACAAACTTGTTGGCCAAAAGCTGACGATTGGGAGATCGCCCGATAGTCACATTGTTTTACAAGATAATAAATCAAGCCGACTTCACGCCATTATGGAAATGCGTAACGGACAATATTGGATCACCGATCAAGGGAGTCAAAATGGAATCGTGATCAACGGAACCGTTGTTCGTGAAAGTATTCTTAAATCAGGAGACCAAATCACGGTTGGCGAAACCATGATTCGATTTGGTCCCCCCATGCCCTTGTCTCTAATAAATACTACTCCTGCTCATGCGCCGACAAAGTCTGCCAGCTTAAACTTACGAAATTCTTTTCTTCCGAAGTCTTTTCCCACCATTGGAAAAAAGAACCCCCTTGTCTTCGCTGCTTTTGTTGGATTTGTGATAGTTGTCATAATTCTAACAATGAAAACCCAAAGTACAAAATCCACATACCAAATTAAAGATGAAGCTGCAATGCAAACTCGAATCGATAATCTGAATCAGACAAATGAACAAAGACAAAAAGAAATAGCAAGTGCGGGCAAGGATAGTGAGCAGTACGCAGAAGCTCAGGCTTTTTATTTGAGAGGGTTTAGGGATTTCAGAGAAAACAACTTCTCTCGAGCTATACAAAACTTTGAGACGGCCCTTTCGTTGTTTCCTAATCATCCCCTAGCAAAGAGGTATTTAGAACGGTCTCGACTTAAACTTAATGAAACCATCACACAGGCGCTAGAGCGAGGAGAAAAGGATTTTGAATTACAAAAATACAATAACGCGTTTAACGAATACCGTACGGTTTTACTTTTGATCAATGATCCCAATAACAAGAGTTTTCAATTAGCAAAAGAAAGGATTGAGTCGATCAGACTCATTATAGAGAGCAATAAATAGATCTATGGCAAAGTTGGTAGTGTTCCTTGAAGGAACAGAAATAAGTCAAACCGAATTAATTCCCGAAAAAGAATATATTTTGGGTCGTTCTCGTACATGTGACATCAATTTAGATCACCCAGAAATTTCTCGTCAACATGCCAAGCTCATTTTCAACGCCGACCAGTGGTCCTGCGAAGTGATGTCTCAATATGGGCGTATGCAGTGCCATGGCCAACCTGTAGATAAAATAATTTTTGTCGAAGATACAACCTTCACAATTATTCCGTTCCAATTGCATTTTGAAACCGATGCCAAAGATTCCTCTGACGCAACCTGCGAATTAGCCAAAGACCCAGATACAGTTGTCACTGATGTTATTTCGCTGGCTTCAAGACTTCAAAGAATCTCAAAAACAGGGGATGTAATTGAGGAGTTTGCTCTAAAAACGGGATCCATACAAGCCGGCCGAAGCAGTTCGTGTCAGATTAAGCTCAAGGACTCTAAAGCCAGCCGAAAGCATTTCGAATTGCGAATTGTCGAGGGAAATTGCACTATCGTTGGCCTAGAAAGTCGCACAAAAACATTTGTAAATGGAAAGGCAATTCAGTCTCAAGTTTTACAAAGTGGCGATGAAATTCAAGTTGGCCAGGACAAGTTCAGATATGTTTTGGTCAGTCCTGTGTTTGAAAGTCTCGCTCCATTCAGCATTGACCTGAGCGAAAACACCCAGCCCATAATCAAATTGCCGCCCATGGTGCAAATTCCAGGTCAAGATATGGTACAATCGGGGCAGCCGTCTTTTTCAGCTACGTTGCGCCAAAAAGGCCGCACTCTGACGGTGGGGCTTTTAGCTTTAGGATTGGTCTTTGTTATTTTTCAACTCACAAAATCAGAAGAGGGCAACGAAGTTGCAGATAATTCAAAGCCAAGCGTTGACCGTGCTCCGGCAACTCCGGGTAAAGAAAGACACTCTACTTCTTTCGACAAGCTACCCGTAGACCAAAAGAAATTTATCGAAGAAACATATAATTTGGCATTGAATCTCTACATGAAAGGTCAATACGATCTTGCTGCCTTGGAGCTTTCAAAGATCTTTAAACAAATTCCCGAATATAAAGACTCAAGAAATCTTATGGCTTACAGCCAACAAGGAATTGAATCAAAAAAGCAAAAAGATAACGCAGATCGTATTAAAAGAGAGCAAATTGATTTACAACGGAAAGTTTCTGATATTCTTGATCGCTGCGAAAATCTCTTGCGCGCAAACAAATTTGGTGAAGTTGAAAATTGTGTGAATTACATTTCAGATTTAGACCCGGATAACGAGAGAGGTCAAATGCTCGTTGAAAGGGCCCAAAATACTCAGTTACAACTGAAAATGAACAACAAGGCCAGAGCTGATGCTGCCCGCAGAAAACTCATCGCGCAAAAGAATTATCAGTTGGCCCAGGCAGAAATGAGCCAGCAAAAGTATACGGCGGCCATTGCTCACCTCAATCAAATCGCGAATCTTTCTTTTGAGGATAGAGAAGGTCTTAAGAAAAAAGCTAAAAACCTTATGCAAGCTGCGAGAGAAAAAATGGCAGCACAGGGGATAGGTTTATTTAAATCGGGGAAATCTGCCCTTGAAGCAAAGGATTATAAGACAGCCATCTCTCATTTTGACAGAGCTCTTGCATCTGTGCCTAATAATTTTGAGATAAACAAGTATAAAGAAAAGGCAGAAAAAGAACTTCATCTAGAAATGAAAAATCTCTACGCCGAAAGTGTTATCGAAGAAAATTTAGGTAATATTGAGTCAGCAAAGAAAAAGTGGCAAACCATCCTTGAACAAGACATTAAGACTGATAGCTATTACGAAAAAGCTAGAATTAAACTAGGCAAATACGAAAAATGAACCGCAGAATACACCAACGCACTTACCCAGGTCAAATTCATACACCAAGTGTCGAAATCGAATCATTTGAAAATGAGAATCTCATTTTAGCTACAATACCGTGGGGAAGTCGTGACGTTTCTAAAACTGCAAGCCGTGCCTTAAGAGACTTTATGTCTTCGACAATTAATGATTTAGAAATTACTTCGCCTTTTACCAAACTTCCGGGTCTCTCCCCAACCGCCAATTCCATTCGGATCGGCACTTTGGTAGCAAACGATGCCATCTACCAAAAATTCAACAAAGACCACTACACTTCTGCTTGCGAAATCTTATGTCTCGCCTTCAATAATGATGAGTTGAATTGGATTCAAGTTGGCCAGCCTCATCTTCTTTTGTTTAGAGCGGGTCAGTTTCACACCTTGAGTTTTTCGCCAGATTTGAGCTTTGACTATGAATTGGAGACTCCCCTCCCAGGGCGATTACTGGGTGTAAGTAACCATATTGAACTCGAATCTAAGAGCCTTAAACTAAAAGAAGGCGACAAGGTTGTTCTTATTTCTAGGACCACTATCCCCGAAACGATATTTTCTAAGAAATTTTCTAATCTAAATTCGGGAGAGGAGATCCTTGAAAAGCTCTTCGACTTTACGGCTAAAGCACAAACTGAAAAAGCTTTTGTAATTGCCGTTATCGAATAAGTGCCGCTAAAAGTGAATGGCCATTCCGACGTGAGCTTTGGGGCCACTCATGTCAAGTTTAGCATGAGTGGAGCTATTTGACTGGTTTAAAGCCGTTCCGCCTGAATCTTTCACGTCTCCCGAAGCAAGGCTTTGGAATTCTGTTTGAAAAAAAATAGACACATACTTGCCGAGCAAGATTCCGAATCCTGCTTGGCCTTTATAACCAAGAGTTTTTTCTGCATCGTATTCTGTTCTTGAGCTTAAATTTGCTGTCAAATGACTTTCAATTGGATAACCAAAACCCGCCCCCAGATAAGCATAAACAAATCTTGACTGGGTTAAATTGTAATTGATTTCGGCCCAAAGTTCTGTCCAACTAATCGTATATCCCGCATCTGTAACCGAAGGAGTTGTCGCGGTTACTAAATTCTTTGCCTCTTGTTTTTCGTAAGTAAGTCTAGTTTGAAATTTGCGGGAAAGTTGATAACCGATGCCTCCCCCAAAATAACTTAAAGTTGAAATCGACTGAAGAGGCGGTACAGTGCTCGCTGCTGAGGAGATGTTGTTAATATCAGAGGGATTAACGCCCCCTAACCCGTAAAATCCGAGCACTGAAAGTCTTTTGCCTGTATGGTCTTTCCCGCTACCACCAGTTCCACCACCTGAGGGTTTTGCCCAAGTTATCTCACACCAAATGGCAATCATGACCAAAACTAGCCGCAGCATCATATGGTAGTATTAAGTATAGATTTTAGCATTTTGCAAATCCAAGCCAAATCTACAAAGATCGACTATGTGAGGCCACGATTCAATTGGGACTGGTATGAAGTCCAAACGCAACGCACCGTGTGTTGCTAATAACCGGTGATAATTTTATTCTAGATAGGTAATGAAATTTCCACAACCAAGCCAAGAGTACGAAGAACTTAAGACTTTTTCAGCTCCCTGGGGAATCTGCTACGGTCCGATCCAAAGCAGACGTTTGGGTCAAAGCCTTGGTATCAACCTCTCGGGATCAGATGAAAAGATATGCAGTTTTGATTGTATTTATTGTGAACTGGGACGAACAAACGTCAAAATGTCCCAAATAAAAAAAATAGCTCAATTTCCAACATTAGAAAACATTGATAAAGAGGTGAGGCAATTTATCGTGGATCTCACCAAACGCAGTCAGAAATTTGATTTCATTTGCATTTCTGGAAATGGGGAGCCAACACTTCATCCTGATTTTGAAGATGTGGCAAGGTTGACGAAGAAAATTAGGGATGACCTTGTACCCGATGTCAAAACTGCTATTTTGTCTAACGGCGCAACTCTGGACAATTCAAAAACCGTTCGAGGCATGAATCACCTAGATCAACGCATGATTAAAATTGATGCAGGAAACGACAACATGTTGACTAAGCTCGATAGCCCCCTTGTTCGATTGACCGTGGCTAAACTTCTGCAAGGAATAAAAAAGCTAAAAGATCTCACAGTCCAATCTTATTTTTCACAAGGAATAGTTGATAATACTATCCCCAGTGAGATCGACGATTGGATAGAAGTTGTTGGTATTGTTAAACCAAAACTTGTCCACATTTACAGCCTAGATAGAGTTCCACCGGTCACTGGGTTAAAACCTGTTCCTTACCAGAAACTCAAAGAAATTTCTGTAACTCTACAAAGAAGAACAGGTATTAAGTCAGTTGTTTTTTCTTAATAAACTCTAAAAATTCCTTGTTTGTTACAAGTGCCGAAAACAACTCAAATACAGAGGGTCCTGCGGGAAGGTTATCTTTATAATCCCATTGAGCTCCATCTATCCAAAACAATTTTGCAAACTCCATCTGCTCCATTCTTTTATCGCTGGCTGCTCTAGCTAGGTCAAAGAAGTTTGAAGCTTCTCTTAGTCGTTTAGATTTAAAATTAATAAAAGCTTTAAGCCAATATTGGGTTTCGCTATCCCTACAAATTTGCTGATCAACAAAATGAGCAAGTTCGTCGATGCTGGATTTTTTCATTGCAATAGCTAAAGCAATGCAATTCAGTGAAGTGTTGGCAGTAATCATCTCTTCTTTTGTGTGAAGACTCAAATTGAGGAATCCCTGCCATAGGGCGTACTCACTTCTTTCTTCTGTCGTTTTAGGATTACAGTTCTTCAAAAAATCCTTAAGGGCAAACCAATTTTGTGTCTCAACTAAAAATTGTACGCGCCACTGCATAACCTGCCAATCATCGGGTTTACGAATCGAAAGGTCGGCCAATTCTTTGATTTTGTCTGAATCTTTTGCCGATTTAGAAAATAAATTTCTGGCAACTTTTAATTTTTCACCGACTGAAACGGGCTGAAAACCAGGAGTCAAACTTGAGTCAAAATGCTTGTAAGTTTGAAGCATTCGATTGAGTGGTACGAAGGCCGTATAATCTTTGGAGTAAAGATTGTGAAGCTCAAGTCTATCTGAATAGGTGTTGAAAAGTTTCGGTTCGTTAGCGTTCCAATACACCCATTTTCCGACTCTAATACTTACCATAGATGGCCCCCAATTTCGCCAGGCCGGCAAGTCTGTTTCACAAAATAGCGGCCTTTCGAAGTGAGGAAACTCTTGTCCTTCCATAGCTCCAATGAGATCTCGAGTAGGGTACCCACTTTTTTTAAGATTTTTTTCATCTAAGAGCCTAAAAAGCGTAACACCGATGTCAGCTAAACTTATAGGTTCATCAATCTTCCAGCTGGGGTTTTGGTCTCTGGGTTTGTGGCTGGGCTTGACGAGAAGGGGAATCTTAACAATTTCGTCATAGAGACTGATTCCTCGAGACAACCCCTCATGTTCACTTTTTTCAAGTCCTTGGAGACCAATTACAAAAACCGTAAGCTGATCCCAAATCTTTAGTTTTTTAAAGTTGCTTTTCAGATTTCCAATGGCTTCATCGATTTCTTGTAATTTTCCGTTGTAGCTTCCTTCACGCCTGTCGTTTTGACTCGTTTTTAGAGAAGTCACTTCAGGAAACATGAGGTCTGCAAAAAACAAAGTACCGAGAAAAGAAATTCCTTCTGAGTGGGCATCTAAAAGGCTAAAAAAACTACTTACTGTGTCGTTAGCTGTTCTATAGTAACCACCTTCGGTACCACCACTGCTTCGGATGGAGTCATCAAAGTCATCAAACCCTTTACTTATAGCCGCTTTACGAAGAGCGGGCACTCCACCACTTACGAAAATAGATTGAAACCCTCTTTCATGGGCTATTGCTGCTACACTTTTAATACCTTCGGCATAGCGGCTGGCATCGTTGCGGTGTATTCCGTGCTCTAGAGGATAAAGACCTGTAAAAATCGACGCCAAAGCAGGATTAACAAGCGTTGAAGTTGTATAGGCATGGGTGAACCGAACACTTTCGGCACAAATAAGATCTAGCTGGGGAGTTAAGCTATCGGACGATGAACCACAACCTAAGGCGTCAGCGCGAAATCCAGGAATAGCAATGATAAGAATACTGTCTTCTCCCTGAGGAATTGCAGGAGAACACGCGGTCATTAATAAAATTATTTGCGGCAGGTAGCAAAGAAGAGCGGCGCTTCGTCTACACCCATTGAACGAAGTACGTACTCGTTTTCGTCTGGGTAATAAGAAACTCCAAAAATTTTTCTGGTCAAAGAGTTTTTTAAGCCCCACGGGACCCTACTTTCAAATTGTTGCCGAAGAAATTCTAACGCAGTACTCTCCGTTGACAACAAATTAGTGCCAGAAAGCCTTGTACAAAATAACCCTTGTAAATCAAAAGTATTAAAATGGATTTTTAAGAGACGTTTTAACTCGCTGTGGTCAAATTCCTGCATGTGGTTTGGTTCGGCGGGTGCCTCAGTCAGTTGGGAGAATCGTTTTCGATTGACCGTGCTGATTATGGCTATTCCTTGAGGATTTAGAAGGCGTGCGATTTGCGCTAAAACTTGGTCAGTCGATACCGTGCTTTCAAAAAGTTGAAAGCAAGTGATGACATCAAAACTTCCGTCGGCAAACGAGAGTTTCTTAGCATCTTCGACGACAAAAGCAACGCCTTCTCGCCCATGATGTTCTTGGGCTTTGAGAATGTCGGCACTGTTGAAGTCAACTCCAACAACTTCTACGGCGCCATTATCAAATAAAAACCTTGAACCGTATCCCTGGCCACAACCGATATCTAAGACGCGAGCACCCCTTACATGACGCAATGTCTGCTTATATTGAGATAAATATTCTCCCCACCAAGGCTCCTCAGCATCGGGTGGATGATGGCCTAGTTTTAATTCTCCCATATCTAAAATTATAACAGCCGTATATTGTGGCCAGAAGGCCAGTTCGTCGTCGTGTAGCGTCATCGACTTTTAAATTTGCGACCCCATAGGGTAGCTGTTAAGCTTGTGCAAAAAGGGGGTTTTCAGAAATGCTCACACAAAAGTTATTGGCCGTGGCTACAGGTGGATCGGACTGGATTTTATACTTACTCATTTTTCTTTCTATTTGTTCCATCGCGGTCATCATTGAAAGATTTTTCATGTTACGCGCCACACTTAAATCGAGTTTTAGCGTCACAGATCGAGCAAAAGAAGCCATTAAGTCTAACGACCTCACCGTACTTGAGGATTTGAGCAAAAATCACGAAGCTCTTGAAGGCCGACTTCTTCAATATGCATTGCGCTATTCGGGCTCAAAAGGTTCTAGCGGAATGGCTGAAATCATGAATGGTTACGTTTTAATGGAAAAACCGTTGTTAGAAAAAAACTTAGGCTTTCTCGCTACCCTTGGTGCCAACGCTCCATTTATTGGTTTGCTCGGTACTGTTTTGGGAGTTGTGCGTGCCTTTGCAGATCTTGCTGGAAATCAAGGAAATCCAGCGGCCGTAATGGCTGGAATTTCAGAGGCTCTTGTTGCCACTGCTGTTGGTTTGTTCGTGGCTATTCCAGCTGTCGTGGCCTACAACTATTTTCATAAACAAGTGCGATTAATTCTTTCAAATGCAGAGAGTATTAAGCAGCTCTGTTTAGCTTACACAATTGGTAAGGGTTCACGCTGATGGCGGGGTCCTTTGGCAGTAACGAAGATGAACCCATATCAGATATTAACGTCACGCCCCTTGTTGATGTTACTTTAGTTCTTCTCATCATTTTTATGGTCACAACTCCCATGATTATGAAGCCAAGCATTAATGTTAGCTTGCCAAAAGCTGGGAGCAGTGATCAAAGCAGTCCAGGCGAGCTTAATATTACAATTACTAAATCTGGCCAAGTTTACGCAAACGGTGAAGTCGTTACCGACGAGGGCTTAAAAAATTCTGCTCTGACACTTTTGAAGACTAAACCTGAGCTGCAAGCCATGATTAGTGCAGACAAAGAAACTCCCCATGGAATTGTTATTAACGTTATAGATATTGTCAAAAGTGCCGGTGTGAAAAAATTTGCAATTAATATAGAAAAGAAAGCCGCGAATTAGACCGTTTTTGCATCATTGCCGCTTCAATAAGCAATAGCGGAAAATTTAGGTTGTGGATATTAATTTGACCTTGGATGCAATAACCTCTGAGACAATCAATGCGACTCCGCCGATTAAATACAAACCAGTGAGCATTCCATGCCAGGCACCGCCACTCATGCCTAAAAACCGGACTTCGTTGATTGGGATAGTATTGAAAAATCGCCAAGCCCAAAAGAGGGTATTCAATGGAAAAGTCAGAACGAAGAAAAGTTTAACAGGAAACTTATAGTCATGAGAAAAAACTAAATATAGGGCCCAAACTTGGGCAAATACAAAGAGGCCCCCGGCCCAATGCCCACCATCGAGAGGTGTGGGAGCGTACTTGAAAATAAAAGGTGCTGAAATTCCAGCCAAGGCGTAAGGGAAAAAACAACCCATTACAGAAAGAATTCTATTAAATATCTGCATTTGCAGCCTCACGAGAATTTTTACCAAAATGAGAAAAATCCCTGTCCAATTGTTCAAGCATATTGTCTTTAAGCCGTGTTTTAACATTACCGAGTAATCGCTGAGATTTTATGGCCCAAACCTTCTTATACTCATCAGAAAGTTCAGATAAAACTGATGTCATCACATCGGGAGATAAACCACAGGGATTTATTTTTCTAAATTCTGACAAATCACATGTCACATTGACAGCGATACCATGGTAACTGACCCATTCTTTGGCCGCGATACCAATGCTTGCTATTTTCCCTTCGCCCTTAGCCAATTTTGAATCAGGTACCCACACACCAGTTTTTTCCGGGATACTCTCCCCCACAATTCGAAAGTCTTGAAGCGTGTCAATGATGACCTGTTCTAAAACTCTCATGTATTTATGGAGGTCTCGACCCCGACGATCAAGATCAAGAATGGGGTAAACAATTATTTGTCCCGGCAAGTGCAGCGTCGATCGGCCCCCCCGGGTGACTTCAAAAACCGGCAAAGAGTCAGAAAGAATATCGCCGGAAGCACCAGCAGCTCTTCCCACAGTGACTACGGGTTCATGTTCGCAAATAATTAATTTTTCTAAAAAAGAGATTTTATTTTTCTTAGAATCGATTATGTCACGAACAGCTGCCTCTTGAATCTTAAGACAGGCCGAATATTCAATAAGTCCTAGATCTTGAACTTCTATCATTAATCACCGAGGAGGACTTGTAGGTCTGAGTGGTCTCTCTCGATCAGGCTTTACAAAAATGTGAATGGGATGACCAAGAGCTGCTTCAGCAGCCTCCATCATCATTTCTGGTAATGTAGGATGGGGATGAATTGTCGATGCGATATCCTCAGCCGTTGCACCCATTTCAATGGCCAAAGCCGCCTCAGAAATAACTTGGCTCGCTTCACCACCTACAATGTGCACACCTAAAACCACATTGTTCTTTTTGTCTGTCACAATTTTAACAAAGCCCTCAGATTCAAGCATGCTCAGGGCTCGGCCATTGGCCGCATAGGGGAACTGGCCGACCTTCACTTCAAAACCCTTACTTTGTGCTTCTTCAACGGTCATTCCTGCCGACGCGATTTCGGGATCAGTAAAAATAACAGCAGGAATTGTTTTGACATCCATCACGACGTTTTTGCCCGCAATCACTTCAGCAGCGATAATGCCCTCGCGACTCGCTTTATGAGCAAGCATAGGTTGCCCAGCAATATCACCGATGGCAAAAATATGACTGATATTAGTTCGCAGTTGTTTATCGACTTGGATGAATCCTTTGGCATCAATCTTTAGACCAATTGCTGATAGGCCCAACTGATCGCTGTTTGGTTTACGGCCAACGGTTACTAAAATTTTATCCGTGGCTACTGTTTGTTCTTTTCCATCAACTGAAATAGTGACACTTAAATCAGACCCTGATTTTTTGAAACTTATGGCTTTAGCATTTACAATGATATTAACGCCTTTTTTCTTAAGTTTTCTTGCCACAACTTGAGAGCAATCAGAATCAACCACTCCAGTCAAAATTCCTTTAGTTGCTTCAATGATAGTTACTTCAACTCCAAACTTTTGATAAAAGCTGCCAATTTCTAAACCAATATAACCTCCGCCGATAACGGCCAAGCGCTTCGGAAGATCGTCCAGACTCAAAGCCTCAGTGCTGCTTAAAACGTTTTTTTGATCAAACGCAAATCCAGGAATTTCAATAGGGCGAGAGCCGGTTGCGATAATAAAACTGGTAGCCTGAATGACTTCGGTTTTTCCGTCAGCAGTTTTAACTTCAAGCTCTTTTGGCGATTTGAATTTAGCTTCACCGGTCATGTATTCGCAACCGTTAGCTTTTAATAATTGGCCCACTCCACCGGTGAGCTTGTTGACAACACCTTGCTTCCAGGTTTGAAGTTTTGTCATATCAACTGAAGTCTTGCCTGCGGTGATTCCCATTTCAGCGGCACCGTTTTGCATTTTATCATAAAAACCAGCGGCTGTGATGAGAGCTTTAGAAGGGATGCACCCGCAATTTAGGCAAACACCACCAACTTTATCTCGATCAATGACTAAGACTTTTTTACCCAATTGGGCGGCCTTGATGGCGGCCACGTAGCCACCCGGGCCAGAGCCAATGACACAGACTTCTGTTTGCTTCACGAATTCTCCTTAAATCTTAAATCAGATCAAGTAAAAGTGAGTTGGGATTTTCTAAATAACTCATAAGTTTTTTCAAAAACCGCGCAGCCTGGGCACCGTCAATAATGCGATGATCGCAGGTCGCAGTGATACCCATCATTTCTCTAATTTTTATTTCATCACCGACAACTACGGGTTTCTTTTGAATCTTAAAAATACCAATGATTGCCACTTCGGGATGATTGATGATGGGGGTGGCTGAAATTCCACCAACGCTCCCGATATTTGTAATGGTAATAGACCCATGTTTCATATCATCAGGTGCTAATTTGCCAGCTTTTGCCTTCTCTGCCAGATCAACAATTTCATGGGCCAACTGCATGATTGTTTTATTCTCGACCCCTTTTACCACAGGGACCAAGAGTCCCTCCGCGGTGTCAGCAGCAAATCCAACATTGTAAGTGTGCTTGATAACAATTTCACTGGCTGCATCGTCGATAGATGCATTGAAATTAGGAAACTCACGGCACGTAGAAACAAGGGCCTTCATCACAATGGGCAAATAAGTGAGTTTAACACCTTGCTGGGCTGCCTGATCTTTAAGTCTGGTTCTCCATGCCACAAGATCTGTAACGTCGACTTCATCGGCATGAGTAAAATGGGGAATAGTTTGTTTTGATCGAACCAAGTTTTCTGCAATTTTTCGTCTGATTCCGCGAAACGGTTTTCGCTCTTCACCGGCTTGAGGTGCTAGGGGACTTGGCGGAACACGAAAACTGGGTTGAACTTGGGGTTTGGCTGCAGCAACTGCACCTAAGCCACCGGTGCCAGCTTTGGCCACATCATCTCTTGTGATGCGCCCGGCGGGCCCCGTTCCTTTGACCTGATTAATATCTAAGCCTGCTTCTCTTGCGTATCGACGAGTTGCCGGAGTTGCTAAAATATTTGCTCCCGCTGGAGGAGGATAAACTTCTTGGCCTGACCCCTGTGCACTTTGAGCTGAAAATTGCGCAGCCTGCATTTCTTGATTCTGTACAGCGGGTCGCGATGACGGAGTTTGCTGAGCGCTTGATTGCGGTGCCGATGTTGATTGGGTCGACGCTGGATTTCGCCCAGCACTTTGGGAAGGCTGAGCTGGTGCTGCTTTTTTTGATTCAGCGGCTCCTGTTTCCATCGTCAATAATGTTCCGCCTACTTTGACCACTTCGCCTTCTTTGGCTAATAGCTTTAATACTTTGCCTGCGGCAGAGCACGGAATTTCTACTGTGGCCTTATCGGTCATGACTTCAAGAAGGGGTTGGTCATGATTGACCATGTCGCCCTCTTTAACCAACCATCTCACCACTTCGCCTTCGTTGACTCCTTCGCCGATATCGGGAAGTTTCACCTCAACTGATGCCATTTCTCAAACCTCAACTGTGGGGGAGAGCTTTAACT
>JAHFAE010000162.1 GCA_023250675.1 Oligoflexia bacterium
TTGGTAAAATCAAAAAAATCAATGGCTCTGAAGTTTCAAGGTCACGGTGCACATTTTTGGGATCATCACCATTTCCATAGTAATAATAATATCCCTTTTTGCCCGTTGGCATCAGTAATGAGTTTTTTAGAAAACGAGGGATATCCCAAATACCGGGATTTTCTTTGGAGTAAAAATAAGTCGTAATGGCGAGTCCTGTTTCTGAATGTTCCGCAATTTTTTCTAATTTTGAAACAAGTTGGGATTTTTCGTCTAAGGCGTAATTCCACTTTCCAACCAATTGAATCAATTCTGGGTTGGTGAGATGAGCCGTTTTAACCATCGGAACGTCAACTTCATTGTAGTTTCCTGGAAGATCTACAATCTTAATACCAAGATAATTATTATCAGTGAGCCATTTCAAAGTCCATTCATGGACTACTTTTAAATCAGTATCACTGAGATCATTGAGATAAATGACTCCAGTGGGGCCGAATTTTTTTATTAAATCCTTAAAAGTTTGTTCAAGGACGAGAAATTGTTTTTCAGAAGTGCCATATTCACTTCCATAATTTGCCGCACCTAATTCCAGATGGGAAATTTGAGCACCAGCACTTAGCCCATAAAATAATACCTGAACCGTAATTACGAACACAAAAAATGTTGAATAGAGTCTCAATTGTCTTTGCCGCATAAATTTAACGAATGCAATATCCGTGATCTTTTAGCGGATTCAAATCCGATAAAGAAATCATATGCTTACCTGAGATTTAATTGGGCTGCAGGTCTAATTAAGTTGAAAAACTTTTGGTCAAAAGAAAGAAATAATGGATTTTTCTTTGATTTTTTAGATATTTAAAAAAAAAGGGAAATAGCAGACGGTGCCAAAAAGTGTCGAAAAACCCCTTCTACTGAGCAAAATCGAATTTAAATTCGTTACCTTCTTGGTTGGCTTCGTCAGCAAAGTCAGCAGCATTGTCTTGGATGGCTAAGTCTAAAGCATCTTGCCCATCCCCATCTGGGGGGCCTACTCTCCATGGAAATTCAGGAATTCTTGCGATGGCATTTTGGTATTCTTCCGTTTGGATTTTTCTACCAAAGAGCATCTTGTGTAAAATGATTCTAACTGCACTTTCTGCGAAGGGAGTCAGTTTTTTTCTCACATAGCTTTGTCGATATTTACTGGGATTTGGCAACAAAAAAGCCAAAAAAGCAGCTTGTTCTGGCGTGATTTGAATCGGTAAAGTATTGAAATAATACTTGCAGGCCTGCTTAATACCAAACAGATTGGGCCCAAATTCCACGACATTGAGATACATCGCTAAAATTTTTCCCTTAGTAAAAATCTTTTCGATTTGAAGTGCTAAATACATTTCAAGAATTTTTCGCGTGATATTCTTGTCGCTGGTTAAAAAAACATTCTTTGCCAATTGTTGAGTAATGGTAGAGGCGCCCCTAGCAAATCGCTCTTCGTTTATATCTTTTATGAGACTTTCTTTCATTTCTTTATAGTCGAGACCCTGGTGAAAATAAAAAGAGGCATCTTCTGACATGATGATAGCGCCTACGATATTGGGACTTATTTGATCAAGAGGTACGTAATTAGCATCTTGTTCACAGAGATGAACTTTGTGCTGCTCCGTCGTGATGCAACCTTTAAGTGTTCTGACGTCTGGAACCGTAACAAAAAAGGCAGCAATAACAATGGCCAATAATCCAACTATGCAAGCTGTTCCTAATGTGAGACCTAAAAAAGCTCTAGTCATGTACTTTCCTCAATTTCACCCACTAAAGCCTCGTACAAAGTTACGGTATCTTGGTTAGCTCGCCTTAATCTTTGGCTGAGAATCTGACATATTTTTCGCGTGATTAAAAGGCCAACCTTGGTATCACGAGAGCCAAAATCAGAAAATTTTTTCTTGTTTAATACGAGAAGTTCACAATCTGTGCTGGCCATGACCGTGGCGCTGCGGCGATCATTGTCGACTAAGGCCAATTCGCCAAAAAAGGCATTATTCTCTGCCGACAGCTTGGTCACCACATAGAGTTCTTTAGCCAATGTTTGTTTACAAACTTCAACATCGCCATTAAATAAAATAAACATTTCTTCGCCCTCGTCGCCCTCTTTTATGATGGGTTGGCCTTTAGGGCATTTTCTGACTTCCATGAGACGGGCCAGAGAATCGAGGGAGTTTTGGTCGTCTTTAATGGCATCAAAAAGCGAAACTCTTTCTAGTTTTTTGATGATCTCGCTTTTCACGCTGTGTTCTTCCCATTTTCTTTCAGAGTTTCAATTAAAATAGCTGCGGAGTGTTTCGGAACCAAATAGTTTTCATCAGGATTAAACACGGGATGGTTACTCTTTAAATTCTTTGTCAGCTTGAGGCTATTGACGATCTTGCTGATATCAGCATTTTTTTGTGCTTCCCGAATGGCATCCCGTTTCATTTTAAAAACACTCCCCGTATTTTCTAAAATGCCTATGAGGATGGCGCGATTTTCTTTCTTGTAATGGTCAGACACTTCTAAAAAAGATTTTCCGATGAGCCCTTCGGGAATTTCTTTGGTAGTAACAGATGTGCCTTGGTTGACATCTAAGAGATCATGAACCACGTGGGCGATACCAGAACTCAGGCAAGTGTTTGCGATAAGGCTTCGACCATATTCGCGGCTTAGAATAATTTCGTCAACCCGGGCCATTCTCAAATAGGCTTCAAATTTTCTATCGATGAGTTCGGCAACCACGTAAGTATCTTTGGCCATGTTTTCAATGGTCATTGCGGCCATGACGGTGCGGGAGTCAACCTCGGTGGGGCTTAGGGCTTTATTGTCATCGGCAAGAATCAATATTTTTGCTGCT
>JAHFAE010000097.1 GCA_023250675.1 Oligoflexia bacterium
ACACCAACGCCAACGCCAACACCAACACCAACACCAACGCCAACACCAACGCCAACACCAACGCCAACACCAACGCCAACACCAACGCCAATTCCAGACAGAACTCCGCCCAGCATTCCAAGTGGGCTAGCGGTTCAAGTCAAAGCTACTTCGGCTGCACTAAGTTGGCATTCTTCAACCGACACCGGGGGCTCGGGACTCAGAGGTTATAAAATTTATCGCAATGGCGTGAATGTGGGCCAATCAGCAGGCTTAACTTTCTCTGACAATGGACTTCAACCAAAGACAAATTATTCTTATGCGGTTTCGGCCATTGATAATGCTGGAAATGAATCGGCAAAAAGTCCTGCGAAAAGTGTGAAAACACCCCCCCATTAAATTCAAAGCGTCATCCGTAATAGTTGTCCGATACTTTTATCGAACAGCCTTCGTGTTCTCACCGATTATGGTCGAGCCCTGCCATTTTTTCATGTCATACTTTTTGACATTTCAATGAATATGCCCCGAATACTTGTAACTTCTACGTGTTGACGCAAAGCATTATATTTTGTATAAAAACCTTTTGATTATTACTCTTTCACTTGGAGAAATTTTATGAAAACCGGTTTAGTTGCCGTCGTTTTGGCTCTTAGTTCCTTGGCTCCTGCAAGCATTGTAAGAACGGTTCATTGTTTTAATCCAAACATTCAAGACAACGCCTTTACTGCGACTTTTCGGTTGGCGGGGAGTGAAGTTGAAAATTCTTACTCTGTAAAACTCAGAATTCCTTCTGGCAAGTTTGGAGGTAGAGTTTTTAGTGGCGTTTGTAATCCCGGTCGAGGAATTCCCGAGCGTCCGATTCCTTACTTGGTGTGCACAGTGAACACCAGCTCTGACACGGGCTATGCCGTTGATCTCTGGGCAAAAGACAATTCGATCGCAGGTAGCGCCAGTGTACAGATACTTGGGACTAGAGGATCTCCTGCACCTGGGGCGATTCTTTCACTTCCAAAATGCGTTCTTAAATGATTTTTTTAAAATGTTTGGGAGGTAATAAATGAAGCATTTAATATTTGGCCTAAGCATTTTGTTGGCCCAATCCGCTTATGCTGGTGGAAAAACGGTATGGGAATGTAGAAACGTCAGCAATAAAGGCGGCCTTGAAGGGTTGTGGATTAAAAGTGATGCCATCGGTGTACTTACAGCTTACGTCGAGGTTAGCGGCCCGGGCGATTATATAGAAGGCTACTACTATATTCCCGGCACGCCCCCGGTTCTAAGTGAACAAACTCATCTTAGCGGAACTAATTTTGACCTAACTTATTTAACCCCCGTTCGTGGCGGTACTCTTAGAAAATTAACGGCTGTTGGGCCGGTGCGGTCTCGACTGTACCCTAACGTTAAATTTAGCTACAAGGTTTTATGTACTGCGCCCAAGAATTAAATCGATTTATGGCGATCGGCCCCTGTCTGAAAGGTCCCATAATAGAAAATTAAAAAACCATCGGGCCTTGCGATTCAGACTTTCCAGAATTGGGCTAGCTGCGTTCTCTTTTTTTGAAAAATTGACAGATAGACCAGAGGCCCGTTAACATCGGCGTCATGAAATTAGACTTTACATCGCTAGAAAAAGCCGTTGAAAGCCTGAATCGCGCGATTCAGCGTTCTCAAAACGATTTAAAAGATGAAGAAATTCGAGACGCCGTTATCCAGAGGTTCGAGTACACCTATGAGTTATGTTGGAAGATGATGAAGCGTCAAATTGAAAAAGAATCCCCTTCTCCTGAATCTATCGATAAACTTTCTTTTAAGGATTTACTAAGAGAGGCTGCTGAAAAACAGATCATCAGCAATGTTGAAGATTGGATGGAGTATCGTGAGAGCCGAAATATTACGGCTCACACTTATAACGCCCAAAAAGCAAAAATAGTCTATCAGTCGGCTGTAAAGTTTAATGTTGACGCTGCAAATCTACTTAAATGTCTCAAATCACGACCGTGAACACTCAAGTTAAAATAAATTTGGCACCAAAGGATTTGGAGACCATTCGCGACATTCTAAAGCAAAACCTAAACAATATTGAAGTATGGGCCTTTGGTTCAAGAGTGAACGGAGGAGCCAAGAAATTTTCTGATCTAGACTTGGCACTGATCAATAAATCTGAAATCCCACTTCTAACAATGGCGAAATTGCGTGAAGCCTTTTCAGAATCAAACCTGACCATTAAAGTTGATCTTGTCGATTGGGCCCACATTGATGAGGGTTTTAGAGAAATGATAAAACAAAAACATTTGGTAATTTGGTCGGGGTGACTGGATTTGAACCAGCGACCCTCTGCTCCCAAAGCAGATGCGCTAGCCAGGCTGCGCTACACCCCGATAAGATTTGGGAAGGTCAATTCTATTTTCGCGCAGCATTTATGTCAATGCGCGCATTGCCGCGCGACGCGTCAGGTGCTTAAAAAAAGAAGTTGATTTTATTGGCCATCCGTTCCTAACATGAGGTGACTTATGAATTTGAGTGTCAGGACACCCGTCATGAAAACGTCTCCGTGCGCTCGGCCTCCACATTATAAGTATTGTAATGTGAGGTATTGATGAAGATTAAGATTGTATTCAGTACGTTTGTGAGCGTACGAAGGTCTGGTAAATGCGTGATGCTTTAGAGCGTGACTGAAACGAAATTTTGAATTTTAGAAAACAACGACGATTTTGATTTTAACGAAATGTCAACCAAGAGGAGATAATCAATGAAGAAACTATTAGCAGTACTTGCACTAGTCGCTCTGTCTGGCGTCTATGCAAATGCGGAAGATAAAGGCACCGAATTTAAATTCGGTGGCGAAATCCGCGAGAGATTTTATATGAATAATAACCCCACCTATCTCAGTTCAAACGCAATGAACGAGACGCACTTTCAACAGCGAAATCAGTTTCACGTGAATGCGATCTCAGGAGATAAACTCCAGGCCTATTTTAACTTTCTCCACTATTCAATTTGGGGTCAGATGGGATCGGTCGGAACAAACAGCTCACCCTATGGGGCTGGAGCTGGTGTACCAGCGGGTACCGCAGTTACAACGGCTAATTCTCTTCAAGTAGGTGAGGCTTGGTTGTGGTGGAAGGTCAGCGATATGTTCAGCACAAAAGCTGGCCGTCAGGCATTTGCATTTGGAGACGGCGCAGTGGCCTCCAAAAATGACTGGGGTGCAAATCCATATAACCTCGAAGGTATTATGGGCCGATTTAGCTGGGATTTTATGGATCTGGATGTGGGCGGTGCAAAAATCTATGACGCAGGTCTTGCTTTCACCGGCACAAACGGAACAGATACTGAATTGGGTACTTATCTTGTTCACGCAGGAATTAAGAATTTGCCCGATGTCTTAAAAACAGCCGAGGTATTCGTTTGGCAAATAAATGGTGATGCGGGAACAGGTGGTGGAACAATAGTACCATCCGCAACTGCAGCAAGGGGTGGATCTTGGAGTCTAACCAGCTATGGCGTCAGTGTTAAAGGCGATGTGGCCATGGTTGATTACCGTGGGACTGCTGTGTTTCAATCCGGCAAACAAAAAGCTACCGCAGGTGACGTTACCATCGGTGGAAATATGTTTGATGTTGAAGGCGGATTTAACTTCCCAGAGTTTATGAAGGGTCGCGTATTTGGTAACTTCCACATGGATACGGGTAACGACGGAACAAGCACAACATCGGACGGGACTTATCAGCCCTTGCTCTATGATACCCACACGTATTCAGGTGGAGTAAATGTCATTGGTTGGGGTAACCTGACCAATATTCGTTTTGGCGCAACACTTATGCCTGGCGAAGATACCTGGGTTGGTTTAGAAGGAGATATGTTTAGCCGAACTAAATCAACAGCTGGCGCTGTTCCATCGATCTTGGGTGCCGCTCAAGGAAATTTCAGTTCATTGAGCACCAATACTACAAGTGCTGATGCCGGTCTTGGAACACAACTCATGTTGTGGGGTAAGCATAACTACGGCCACGGCTTTTCGATGTTAGGTCAATTGGGCTACTTCCAATTGGGTAACTACTTTAAGCCCGCTGGTTCTAGCACTGGTAACTTTATGCAGTTTGTGGCGCAAGCTCAGTACAACTTCTAAGCCTCGAGTCCATTTGAATTAAGTAATTAAACCCCAGGTCAGAAATGGCCTGGGGTTTTAATTTTGGATTTGTTTTAATAAATGCTAATGTTTTGAGTTAGATTTAAAACTCAACTTTTCATAAGTGAGATTATTTAGGTATGAGCCCTCGAAAAAAGCGATCCAAATATTTAAAAGTATTTACCTACTTAATGGGTTTTATTCTTTTTTATTGGGTCGATCAAAGATTCCACATTCACGATTCGTTTCAATCTTTACTCATGGGCCCTCTAGAAAAAAGATTTGTCGCTGCCGTACAAGAAGATTTAGAAAAACTAGACAAGGCAAAATCACTTCACCAGGGAATAAAAAGTTTAAAAGAAATTCAAATTTTCAGCTCCTCTAGCGAACTACGTAAAATGTTTCAAAAATACCCATTGAAAATTGCAACCCGATCTGACGGCAAATACAAACTTGAAATTTTCGTAGATGGCATTGAGGAAGCCGGCGGTACCGTGATTCAGTACGATCTTGTCGAAATATCTAGCGGCAATACGGTCTGGGAGTTGGGCCGCACGTTTCCACACAAACTTCCCTTTTAATAAAAAATCACCTTTGACTTTTTTTGCTCGTTGGCGAAAAGTTCGCCAATTAAAGTCACATCAGCACTAATTCCGTTACCTACCTGAATGGTCCACCAATTGCTATATTAGATGCACCTGCTGTTTCAAGGAGAACGTATGACAAAACAAGCATTCTTATTTTTGTTTTCATTAGTTATTACGGGTTCAACTTTCGCTGGGGGTTTTGACAATCCTGCAAAAGCCCTTTTAGATTTTGAAATAAAATTTGAACTTCCTAAAGGCTCTCCAGAAGTCAATTTTTTGGCTTTGAGCGTGTGTTCTCGTGAAGTTATAAATATTAAACTTGAGGTGCCATTTGTTGATGGCCGACCGGCATTGGATCCTGTGTTAGACTACCTTAGCCGTTCACACTATCCTAGCATTGCCGGTTGCGAGCAGCTGCAGAGTAAATTTACTTACCCATCAAGGCACGTTGATAAAACGATTGGTTTTACTGCGCTGGAATTTTATAAAAGCGCTATCAAAAAAAACATTGCCATCGACGACGCGGTCTTGGTCCTAAGTTCATGGAGAATCAAGAATGATTTCTACTTTGGGAACTATCAATTCAATGATTACACAGACACATACTATGTGGGGCACCACGTTATGGACTTGCTAAGTATCCCCGTTGAACGTGTCAATGAGAAGGTTGATCCGGCCAGCATTAAACTTAATGGATTTGCCAGTGAGGTTAAAGTCTTGGCAAAAACGATTCAGCCCGATGGCAATGCTCCTAAAAATATAAATTAACCCCCTTCGGCACTTCGTTCTTTCGTCATTAAGAAATTGCTAAGCAAGAAAGAAAATGAGAATTTCATTTTAGCCGACTATTTAAAATACAGCCTCTTATTTTATTCTACCCATCAATATAAACTGTGGGAAAAACTTGAAACAGTTTCTCAAGCCCAGATGCGTTTGGGTGGAGACCTAAACTCTGAATTTACTGAGGTAGCCACAAGTCATTCAGGTAAAAAGGTCATGGCTCTTTCGTGGGCCGATAGTCTTAAGGCCTATCTTTACGTGTATAAGGATAACCTAGAAGAGGTTCTAGCTCGATATGCCAACGAAGAGAACAAGTCTCAACTGGTTTACACTTATGATCCCAATAGATTTTCAAGCCGTCAGGAGGCGTTAGCATCGTATGAGTTAACAAGTAGAATAACGGCAGACACGGTATCGATTTTGTCAGGAGCCGCAGCCGGGGGACTTTCAATTATTAATTCCATATTGAGATAAGTTTAGGCGGTGATTTGACTTAAATATTTATGAGGCTCAAAAATTCTTTTCGTGTGGCTTCATTTTCGCGAAACTCACCCAGCATAGCACTTGTGATCATAGAAGAATTCTGCTTTTCTACCCCACGCATCATCATGCAAAGATGTTTAGCTTCAATTACAACGCCAATTCCTCGGGGTTGAAGCAAACTTGAAAGGGTTTCTGCGATTTGAGTCGTTAGGCGCTCTTGAACCTGAAGCCTACGGGCAAAAACATCCACCATTCTTGCAACTTTACTTAGTCCCACAATGCGTCCGTTAGGGATGTAAGCCAAATGGGCCTTTCCAAAAAATGGAAGCATGTGATGTTCACATAGACTAAAAAGTTCAATGTCTTTGACAACAACCATCTGGTCGTAGACTTCTTCAAAAATGGCACCATTTAGAACTTTCTTTGGATCTTTTTCGTAGCCACTTGTTAAAAACTGGAGTGCTTTTGCGTAACGATCAGGAGTATTTACCAATCCTTCCCGTGTAGGATCCTCATTGATGTATTTGAGTATATTTTTGATACTCGAGGCTAAATTTGTTTTTTGGGCTTCAGACATAGCTGAAATTTATAGGTGCATTTAGGCCTTCGGGCAAGTTGTTTTTTATTGTATTGCGTCATCAACTGTGGGATTCATGTCTAGTATGCTTCTTCAGGTCGGGGATCTTAAAAAAACATACTCTCGCGGGCATCAAAATGTAGAAGCTCTTCGGGGCGTAACATTTTCTGTTGATCGGGGTCAATTCACCTCAATAATGGGCCCTAGTGGTTCAGGAAAAAGCACTTTATTGCACATGCTCGGCGGTCTAGACAGGCCAAGTTCGGGCAGCGTTCGCATCGACGGTCAAGAAATTCAAAGTTACAACGACGACCAGCTTTCAAATTTTAGACGTAGAAAACTAGGTTTTATATTTCAATTTTTTAATCTCTTACCCACGCTGACAGCACTTGAAAACGTCGCCTTACCCGTATTGCTCGATGGTAAGAAAATAGACGAAATTGCGCCAAAAGCTAAAGATCTCCTAACAATGATTGGATTAAAAAACAGGATGGATCATCGTCCTGACCAACTTTCTGGTGGTGAAATGCAGAGGGTGGCTATTGCTCGAGCGCTTATTACTGACCCATTGCTCATTCTGGCCGACGAACCCACAGGCAATCTTGATACCAAAACTGGGACTACTGTTTTAGAGCTTTTGGCCCAGATGGCAAAAGAAAGAAAACATACCATTATTATGGTCACCCATGATCCGAGAGCTGCGTCCTTTGGCAATCGCTTGATTAGTATGCGTGATGGTATGATTGAGGCAGATGAATTGAGAGATTTCTTGCCGTTAAATAGCGTGGCGGTTCCCTCGCCGATGGTAGCACCGGGTCTCGTACCTGGCCACCCACGCGCACCTGTGCCCCGGCCGTTAAATAATATTTCACTACCGGCGCCGGAAGTAACATCAGCGTTTGCATCTGCCGCTGAATCAGCACCCGCGCCGGCGCGGAATTTACCGATTTCCGAAATGCCACCATCAACGCCGACATTTGCGAATTCCCCTCGAGAAACCTCAAAAAATAACGGCGACCATTCGCCAACCCTATGAAATCCGCACTTTTTAAATATGTGGGCCTAAGGCATCTAATCAGTAAGCCTAGCCGCACTGTACTTACAACTCTTGGCGTTGCCTTTGGCGTTGCTCTTTTTGTGGCCATTCAAATTATTAATCGATCAACACTTGCCTCATTTCAAGAGAGCATTGACGCCATGGCAGGTAAATCAAAACTTACCGTATCTGCCGGCCAAGCTGGATTCCCCGAGGATAGAATTGAGATCATTCAAAAAATCGCTGGAGTTAAACAAGCTGTCCCAATGGTTGAGACCCATGCCTACATTGCTGACGATACCCATTCTACAGAAACCTTGGTTGTATTGGGTGTGGATCTTTTAAAAGAGCAGGGTGTTCGGACATATAAAACAACTGATGAACAAGTTATTGATGACCCCTTGGTCTTTTTGAATCAGCCAGACAGTATTATTGTGACTCATGCTTTCGCGACTACACATAAATTAAAGATCGACGACAAATTCAATATTGCCACCGCCCACGGTATCAAAACAATGGTCGTTCGTGGAATGCTAACACCCGAAGGTCCCGCCCGTGCTTATGGCGGTTCAGTGGCCATCATGGATATTGATGGTGCACGTATGACCTTTGGTAAAGAAAATAAATTAGACAGAATAGATATCGTCACCAAAGACGGTGAGAACATCGACGATTTGGCAGGACGACTTCAAGATACTTTAGGTGCTGGCTACCATGTAGAGCGGCCTCAAACTCAATCAGAAAATAAGGAAAGACTTGTAAAATCTTTTCAGTCGCTCCTGTCTTTTTTTAGTACTCTTGCGCTTCTTGTCGGCTTGTTTCTTGTCACAAATTCAGTGAGTATTTCAGTAGCCGAGAGAAAACGAGAAATAGGTACCCTTCGCGCATTAGGCTCTACACGAGCCGGAATCTTAGCTTTATTTTTATCAGAAGCCACCGCTATGGGAATCTTAGGTTCATTTTTGGGTGTCTGGATGGGTAGGGGATTATCGTCGATTTTGATAGGCATGGTAAGTAAGTCCATTTCAACTCAGTACATGACGCCGATTCGCCCGTCTCATTTATTGTTTGGCCCAATAGACATGTTTACAGGAATCGCCATTGGCGCTGGAGCCGCTATGGTAGCGGCGTTGTGGCCGTCTTTAAAGGCGACGAGCATTCAACCTTTAGAAGCCATGAAAAGAACTGAATCCAACGATCAATCAAGTAGCTTTTTTGGTTTTAGTTTGTATTTGGGTTTGGCCATGATGATTTATTTTGCTCTGTCTTCTTACAATCTTTGGGGAATCCATTACAAAGTTTTTGAAATTCTCAATCGAGTTTCTTCTATGGTTGGTTCTGCTTTGGTGGGTCCAAGTTTAGTCGCTTTATTATTATACATTTTCAGATCAGTTTTTATTCGCATGGGTGGGACAATCACAAGACTTGCTGAAGACAATATGCTCAGAAACCCTAAGCGCACGGGCAGCAACGTCATGAGTCTTATGGTGGGATTAATTCTAGTCATTATTATTTCAACTATGAACACAAGTTTTAAGTCTTCAATCATGACTTGGTTTGATAGGGTTTTACGGGCTGATATTTTAGTTTCGTCTTATGGCAAAATCTCGACCTATCAAGTTCAACCCATACACGAAGATTTAGGGTGGGAGTTGGCGAAGTTACCCGGAGTAGCTCAAGGTCGTACGGATGGGGGAACTTTCGGGTTTAGATTTATTCATGTTCAATACGGTGGAAAACAATTGGGCATGAAATCTTATGACGAGCCGGGTGATAAAAATCGATATAAAATGTTTGACGTTCAAGATAGGTCTACTGATGAAGCTGGTTATGATTTATTTCATTCAAAAGAAAACGCTGTTTTAGTATCAGAAAATTTCCAACTTCATTTTAAAAAGAAGACTGGTGATAGCATTACTTTAGAAACGCCATCGGGTAGGGCTGATTTTAAGATCGTCGGTATTATTGTGGATTTTGCGTCTCCTGAGGGCGTTATGTATATTGATCGAGCTGTTTATAAAAGATTATGGCGCGACAATCTAGTTGATGGATTTGGCCTGCGCGTAATGCCGGGCTATACTGTAGACCAAGTTCGTCGATCTATAGATCAGCAATTTGGCAGATCAAAAAATTTGCAGACAATGTCAAATGCCGAATTACGAGCTTCAATTTTGCAAGACGTTGACGAAAGCTTTGCTTATACTCGCGCCATTGAAGCGGCGGCTTTGCTTGTAGGTCTACTAGGATTACTCAATACTTTTCTAATTAGTGTGATGGAACGAACTCGAGAATTGGGCATGCTTCGCGCCGTTGGTATGTCTCGGGCTCAAATGCGTTCTATGATTTTGCAAGAAGCCATTGTGCAAGGTGGGTTTGGCGCCGTGGTTGCCGTGGCTTTGGGCGGTTGGACGGCATATCTTTGGATCAGCACGACATTATCATATGTTTTAGGCTGGATTGTTCGGTTTTCTTTTCCGTGGGCGGGGATTTTTACGACTATATTCGTTGGCATATTAGTGACCGTGATCGCGGGGATTTACCCGGCAAGACGTGCGGCCAATATTGAGATTCGCGAAGCGTTGGAGTATGAGTAATTCTCCTGAGGTAAAACAAATGATTCCAAATTTTAAAAATGTAGCTAACTTTTATTATTCTAGGACTCTGAGTCGGTCGCAACTGGAGTTACTCAATGTGCTGCTGAATCGGTTGCTCATGGTGCCTCGCTCATTGGGCAGCGCAATTTGCACTTTTAGCTTTGAGAGTATTTTGTTATTGTTTGCTTCATTTTTTTTTAGTTTTGAAGCAGCAAATGCCATGTCGGCTGTTGAGATCATGACAAAAAATGAAGAAACCCGACGGGTGTCGGATGTTACAGCTTCTGCCAAATTGGTCACAGGCGGTGGGGGCAGTACTGAACGCGTAAAAAAATTCACCTGGTGGCGGAAATTAATATCAGACGGTGTACATTTTGATACGTTGACGAGGTTCCATTTTCCTCCCGAAGTTAAAGGTGAGGGTATTTTATTTTTAGAACACGTTGGTGATCAAGCTGATGTGCAAATGTATCTTCCTAATTTTAAAAAAATCAGACGTGTTGAGAGCCAGCAACAAAGTGGCAGTTTTATGGGTTCTGAGTTCTCGTATGCTGATATTGCCAGCCCCCATGTGCCTGATTATAAATATAAGCTGCTTCGTGAAGAGACCTGTGTTGAGGGCGATCAAAAGAATTTAAAATGTTATGTTATCGAATCAATTCCGGCGACTGATGCGGTGAAAGAACGCACGGGCACGGCTCGGTCAGTTCATTGGATTAGGCAAGATAATTTTATGGGTTTGAAATCTGAGTGCTATAACGACAAAGATGAACTTCATAAGACCATGGATATTTCGCAAAATAAAGAAGTTGATTCAGTCGCACATAAATGGATGGCCTTGAGAGTTCAAATGACAAATACGAATTCAAAACATTACACTGTATTAGAATTTGAAGATGTGAAGGTGAATCAAAAAATTTCTGACAATATATTTACTCCACAAAATTTGGCCCGTGATCGATAGATTTGCCAAATGCCTCAGTCTCGGAGTGATCGATAAGATGGACCACATTTAT
>JAHFAE010000098.1 GCA_023250675.1 Oligoflexia bacterium
CCAAATCCAAGGGCCTGCCATCCCCAGAGCGCTTCAGCATTTTTGTCAAACCCTGCTGCAAGCCCTAGGGGAGATGTGAGTTGTCCAAAAGGTGTCTGGGTTTGAAGTCTCCCGTGTGTCGCCCAATGTCCTCGTTTCCATATGCCACGTCTATAGAGAGACCCAATGAGTTTTACCATTTGAATTCCCAAATAGTGGGACCATTCAGAAGGAAGTAAAAACAGAAATGGTTTGACAAGGCTATACATGATTACCGACAGAGAATACCTGTAACTTAAAGAATAATTCAAGGGAATCGACTAGACTTTATTTCAATCTATGCAAACCTTAGCCTGGTACCAAATTCAAAGAAACTCATCTATGGTCCTAGTTTAGACAATTTGACACAGGTCAAATTGGTCTCGAGTCAAACTGTTGACACGTCCGATAAGAACATGAAGCGCTGCTTTGTGGAGGATGGGATGAAGGTCGACTTCATAAAAAAGTTGTTACTACTCGTTTTACTTAGTCTTGCATGCCATCAATCTTACAACAAGAAGCCGCTTATCAAAGCTGTCGCCGGTAACCATCTGAGGGGAAAGGCTATCTCGACGGGTCATGATACCATTCCCGATTTTTGTACCAATTCGAATATTCAAACAGTAGCAAGTGGGAGTTGGTCTGATCCAAACATTTGGTCGCTAGGGCGTGTGCCATTAGCTGGGGACCGCGTGATTATCTCTACAGGAACAATGGTCAACTACGATCTTGTAAGCGATGCAAGTCTTTTGAATTTATGTATTGAGACGGGTGCCACCTTAAGTTTTGTTCATGATCGCAATACCAAAATTGTCGTTGCCAATTTCATGGTCATGGACGGCGGGTATTTAGAGGTTGGAACAGATATTTCACCCATCCCTCCTAGTTTCAAAGCTGAAATTGTAATAGCCAATCGACCTATTGATCTCATTTCAGATCCCGATCAATTCGGCACGGGACTCATCGCCATGGGTAAAGTTCGAATGTTTGGATCAGTTAAATCGCCAACATTTTTACGGTTAACTCAGGAGCCAAAAGTTGGTCAAACATTTTTAGTTTTAGAACAAGCCGTCGGCGGCTGGTCCGTGGGTGATCGCATAGTTTTGCCTGATACTCGACATATGAAATGGAATGAAGTTACGGATTGGCATCCTACTTCTCCCCAGTGGGAAGAATTTACGATTCAGTCTATGTCCACGGACAACAAAACCATAAATTTGTCTTCTCCTCTGCAATTTGACCATCTCGGCGCTCGGGATGGCGATGGAGCCATAGTGTTCATGCCCCACGTTGCTAATCTTACTCGAAACGTTGTGATTCGCTCTGAAAATCCCAGTGGTGTTCGTGGTCACACCATGTTCACTATGCGGCCCGATGTTGATATTCGCTACGTTTGGTTTAAGGATTTAGGGAGAACAACAACTGGCGCCCTTGATCCTAGTACAAATCACATCGGTCGCTATTCTCTTCATATGCATCATGTGGCGGGGCCGACAACACCTCAATCAAACAGTTATCAATATACTCTGATTGGTAATTCTTTGGATGGAGGAAGTCTGGCTAATAATTTTAAATGGGCCATGACTATCCACGATAGTCACTATGGTTTTATTTCAGATAACGTTGCCTACAATTTTGGTGGAGCCTTGTACGCATTTGAAGACGGAAGCGAGAGTTTTAACCTCGTCAACCATAATTTTGGTATGCGAACTTGGGGCGTTGGCGGCCGAATGGAAGAGGGCACTGGCGGAACAGCGTTCTGGTTTCGCGGGCCCAACAACTATGTTCGTAACAATGTGGCGACAAATGTTTGGGGAAATGTCACCGAAGCAGCTTATGGTTTTAAGTTTTTTTGTCGGTATTTAGGCAATATTAATGTTCCCAATTTCAAAGGTGCTGACACTTTAGTGCCTAGCCAATTTACTACTCGCGATGGCAATAACATGCCTATTTTAGAATTCTCAGGCAACGAAGTCTATGCTGCAGCCCAAGGATTGACCTACTGGTGGATCAATTCTCTTGATCCACAATTTTATCCGACGACATTTACTTCTACGATTTTAAATCTCAATCTTTGGCACGTGTTTAATGTTGGTATCTACCATTATCCATCGGCAAACATCACAATCGACGGACTACGCGTGATAGGGAAAGACCCTGTGAATGCTACTTGTTGCGGTAAAGCCTATTGGGGCACTGATTACTCCGCAAAAGATCTTGTGATTAGAAATTCAAATGTTCAAGGAATGCTCAAGGGAATCGAGTGGACTACATTTGGATGGAACGCCATGGTTTTGGAAAATTCTTATTTTAGAAATCAGTTGGATTTAGCATTGGATATGCTTTATTGCGCCAACGGTGGAACGCGGCTCCCACCACGAATGGTAACTGTTAGAAATTCTCGCTTCGACGCTTGGCCTGGTGTTTCGCACTCCTCCATCGGAAAGTTTTGGGATGCTGGTGGGGATCCCTATCAATCTAATTTTACCCAGTCAGATAATATTTACGTCTACGGTTATCAAAACAATCCTACGGATAATTTTGCGGTTTATTATTCAGAGCAAGCTACACAGAATATTGCCGGGGGAATTGCACCATGTTCAAGCACCAGACCTGAAATTAATGGATTAGTTTGTGGAATTGCTCCTGAGGCAAATCCGTCGGCTGTGCCCTCGGTAACTCCGGCACCGACTCCTTCAGGTACTGCAGTACCGACTGCGACGCCAACCCCGACGTCAGGCCGATCACCGACTGCGGCACCGACAACTACTCCGACGCCGACGCCAGTTCCGTCACCGACCGCAGTACCAACACCAACACCAACACCAGATCTCCAAGCACCCATTGTGACAATCACCAATCCTCTTAATCGCTCATCGGTAACTCATAATTCCACTTTAAGCATAAAGGCCCAGGCCACTGATTATGTCGGAGTAACTCAAATGAAGGTATTCGTAGATGGTGCATTGAAGTGCCAATCCATTTCGACGCCAATTGCCTGTTCATGGAGAGTGCCATCTAAGCCGGGGCCTCACACAATAGTGGTGCATGCCCTAGACGAGGCAGGCAACGATGGCCAAGCTACTTCTTCAGTTACTGGTCGATAGTTACGATTAACCTTAGTATCTAATGCCGCTGATGTTCTTAATTTCAAATTGTAACGAATACACTGTTGCTTATTTCTCAGACGATCCATGTAAGAAAAGTCCGTGCCATCTCATTTATACTCAGGCACCAAGTGGCACTTCGATTGCTCCACTTCTTAGAGCCATGAATCAAATAATCATCATATTTACTTTATTGTTTATTGCCACTTTGTCTACCTTGGCCAAGGGGCAAGAAACTATCAAAAAGCAACTGGAAGAAAAACAACCAGTTCTCGAAACTAAACAGACCCACCTTTCATTCGGATTTACGTATAAACATTTTAATTATAATGAAGATGTAAATCCGCCTGCGAAGAGTTCTGAATTAGGAAATACCCCCGGTTTTGAGATTGCCATCAATCATCGATTTTCTAACAACAAAAACTCATTGGAGGGTAAGGGAGTTTTGGATTTCGCATCAGGCGCGACCGCCTATGATGGTTCTTTACAGAACTCGGATACCAATGAAATTACACCTTATAAATCTACAACAAATAATAAATTTTTTAACTTAGAGGGTGATCTCATTCAAACTTTTTCAGCCGCCAATGAAAACACGTCTTTTTTAAAAGGCTATGCTGGCTTAGGTATACACACCTGGGAGAGAGTTCTTGGCGGCGCAGGCGGCTACACTGAACAATACAGCTGGGTGTATTTGCCTATCGGTATTCAATTTGTCCAAAGAGCTTCTGAAAATTTCACTTTGACACTCGACGGTAGTATTAAACTCATGTTCGGCGGATATCTCAGAGCAAATCTTTCTCAAGCCAGTTCAAATTACAATGACGTAGAAATGAAGCTGGGTGATAAGCCTGGTTTTAAATTTCAAGCACCTTTGGATTATCGCTTTGCAAGCAATTATCATTTCATTGCAACTCCTTGGTATGAATACAGTGAAATCGGTAAAAGCGATTCGGTTTTGGGTGGAATAAGTAGTTCTGGTCCTATCTTGGTTTCTGAACCAAATAGTAAAACAACTTCTTTTGGTGCAGATCTCGCTTTTTCCGTCGATTTCTAGTTGGTACTACGAGATTACAATGAAGCATATAAATGATATTCGATTTGATGAAGTGACGATCAGAGAACTTGATCTTGTTTTCTCCGTTTTGGAGCAGGCACCAGAGTATTTCAAAAAGGTTGAGGGTACAATCGTTACAAAAGAAGTTGCTCAGAGAGAAATAGAGTCTAAGCCGTCTAAACTAAATGCCAAGTACGAAAAAAAATTCTTAGTGGTGTATGGGGCTGAAAAACCAATTGGTGTTATTGAATTACATTTGAATCATCCAAATGAAAGTACTGCGTATATTGGTCTACTGTTACTTATAGAAGAAATTCAAAGTCAGGGCATGGGTCGCATGATTTATGAAAAATTAGAGAGTATATGCAAAGAGAAATTTAATATAAATAAAATCGCTCTGGGTGTTTCAGATGACAATGATGTTTCAGTATTTTGGCAAAAAATGGGATTTAGTTTCAACGGCTTCACTTATATCTGGAAAGGCCTAAAAAAGGACACCAAAGTGCAAGAAATGGAAAAGAATTTAAATTAAAGTCCCAAATCTGCCCTAAGCACTCTTTTTATGAATTCACACGCGCCGGCGCGAAAAATTTAATATTTTGTAAGATTCTGCCACCTTTAAGTGTCAGACGCCAGTACTCAGGGTTTCAGTTTATATTGTAAACTGAAACCTAACTTAGTGTGGAGGAGAGAGAGAGATTCGAACTCTCGTATGGCTTTCACCATAACATGATTTCCAATCATGCGCCTTCAACCGCTCAGCCACCTCTCCGTCGATTGGGAATTCGTTTGAATGAAAAGAGGTAACATAAACTTTTCGGGCTGTCTAGGGTATGGCAGGTGCTTCTACTAAACCATTGTCGGTTCTTGGATTCCCAGACCGAACGACATTTTCTAAACGCCGTTGATTAGATAAGTCCTTCACTTGCGTTTTATGCCACAAATGATACTGAATGGCAGCCCCTTTAACACTTTTCATTTTCAACCCCAAAAACTTCAAACGATGTTCAACATCAGAGTCCTCTCCGTAAGCTCCTGAGAAAAAATTGCTGTAACCATTTATGGCCAACATG
Organism: Oligoflexia bacterium; assembly: GCA_023250675.1. Taxonomy (GTDB): domain Bacteria; phylum Bdellovibrionota; class Bdellovibrionia; order JABDDW01; family JABDDW01; genus JAHFAE01. The sequence goes on from JAHFAE010000098.1 coordinate 5,256, forward strand.
TTTTTTCTATGAACACTGAAATTACAACCGCGGATATCAAGAATTTTGTCTTGAACCAAGAATTTTCTTAAAAGTGGGGGCGTTCTAAAAAACCTGCCTAGGTGATGGGTTTTGCCAAAAGCCGAATCCACGAGCAGGCGCCAAGGGATACCATTGAGGTAACCCGTAGCGATTTTTTCTGCAGTCAAAAAATCAGTAGCTTTGGGAGATAATTCCACCCTTCGCCCCGTGAGAAAACACTTTTCGTCGGCCAGATCCAGGTGGGCCTTGGTAAAATCTCGATGCAATACACAATCCCCATCTAAAAAAATCAGGTAGGCGCCACGAGATGCAAGAATCCCCTTATTTGTAGCTAAAGGTTTTCGATTTCCAATATCTTTTTGAGTCAGGTGGATAAGAGGAATTTCTAATTTGTCTCTCCAAAGATCTAAAAGGGTTTTATTCTCAGTAGCTTCTCCATCTTCAGTCACAATTATTTCGCCTGGCATGACAGTCTGATGGCGAATTGATTCTAAAACCCGATTTAAGTAATCACAAGACTTATAAATTGTGATAATTAAAGATGACTGCATTAATTCTTATCCAATAAATCCCTTACGGATTGCAATTTTTTGTCTCGATCAGAAACGGTCGGATTTTTCACGGGCCAACGAATGGCTAACTCGGGATCATCCCAGAGCAAACCACTTTCGCCCTTGGGATTATAAATTGTGTCCACTTTATACAAAACATCGGCGGGTTCTTCACCTAAGACGCAAAATCCATGGGCAAAACCTGGAGGAATAAATAAAAGCCTACCATTTTCAGCACTCAATTCGATCCCAAAATGTTTTAAGAAGGTTTTTGAAGAACGGCGTAGATCGACAACCACGTCCCAAATTTTACCACGAGTGACGCCTACGACTTTAGCTTGAGGTGGATTGTATTGGTAATGAAGTCCTCTCAAAACACCACTGTTTGAACACGAATGATTATCTTGCGCAAATTCAAAGGGCAGTCCGTGAGTTCTAAATTTTTCTAAATTAAATCTCTCAACAAAAAAACCCCTTGAGTCAGAAAAAACATCTAACTCCAAAAGCCTCAAACCTTGTAATTCTAAATCTCTAACTTTCAAGGTACTCGCTCCATGCAGTCTGAAAGTGCCTCGCGCCAATGGCGCATTTTGATATCAAATGTATTACTTAACTTTATTAGACTCAATCGAGAATTCAAGGGTCTAGTCACAGGGTTTGCATAATCTTTAGTTAGTACCGGCGCAACCTCTTTGATTTTGAGGGGGCCACCTTTAACATTAGCCAAAGCAAAAATTTCTTGAGCAAAACCAAACCAAGAGGTTTCGCCAGAATTGCACATATTGTAGATTCCTGTAGGAAAAACTTTAGCCTTATCGGCGAAAGTAATGGCTTTAATGGTTCCCCATGCTAAATCTCTTGCGTAAGTGGGAGCGCCAATTTGGTCTGAAACGACTTTTAACAATTCTTTTTCAGTTCCAAGTTTTAACATTGTAAGAAGAAAATTTTTTCCCTCTTCAGCGTAAATCCAAGAAGTTCTAAAATTCATCCATTGCCCTTCAATACGCGCCAGGGCCAAGTCTCCTGCTAATTTTGATCTGCCATAGGCATTTAAGGGACCAGTCATATCGGTTTCACCATAGGGATTTTGACTGGAGCCTGAGAAAACATAATCTGTAGAATACATGATAAAAGGAATTCTTCGCTGGGCACACCACCTGGCCATAACTTCTGGGGCTTTACCATTAATAATCGTTGCAAGGCTTTCTTGTTTTTCAGCCCCCGCCACGTCAGTAAATGCTGCAGCGTTGATTACCCACTGAGGTCTAGCCTTCTCAAGTACAAAAACCAAGGATTCTGGTTTGCTCAAATTAGCTTCGTGACGATTTAAACCAATGGGTTCAAATCCAGATTTTGGGAGTAACGATAAGAGTGCTGACCCCAGTTGACCCGTGGCTCCCAAAACAACGGCTCGGGGAAAACTCATTCAATGAGCCTTTTAAGATAACTTCCGTATTGGCTAGCGGCGTACTTTTCAGCTAGGGAAGTCAATTGGGACTTAGAAATAAATCCCTTAAAATAAGCAATTTCTTCAAGGCATGCAAACTGAAGTCCTTGCCGCTTTTCTAAAGTTTGCACAAAGAGACTAGCCGACAAAAGGCTATCAGCTGACCCTGTGTCAAGCCAGGCCACACCGCGTCCAAGCAATTCGACTTTGAGATCACCACGATCTAAGTATTTTCTATTTAAATCAGTAATTTCTAATTCACCACGGGCCGAGGGTTTTAAACTCTTGGCCAAACTCACCACACTTGAATCATAAAAGTAAATTCCTGTGACAGCCCATCGCGACCTGGGTTTTTTGGGTTTTTCCTCAAGGGTTAATGCCTTGCCAGAAGAATCAAATTCTACTACTCCATATTTTTCTGGGTCTTGAACTTGGTAAGCATAGACACTAGCACCTGTTTTTATTGATGCCGATTTCACCAAAAGATGAGAAAGATCATGGCCGTAAAAAATATTGTCTCCCAAAATGAGGCAGACCGAATCGCCGCTAATAAATTTTTCACCAATCAAAATCGCCTGAGCAATGCCTTCAGGTTTTGCCTGCTCGGCATATCTCAAACGCATTCCTAAATTTTCGCCATCACCAAGTAATTCTCTTATCCGCGGTAGATCTCTTGGTGTACTGATAATTAAAACTTCTTGAATTCCAGCCATCATCAAAGTCGAAAGGGGATAATAGATCGTCGGTTTGTCATAGACGGGGAGAAGTTGTTTGCTAACAGCCAAGGTAAGTGGGTAAAGTCGAGTGCCACTACCGCCGGCGAGAAGAATGCCCTTCATAAAAATTCCTTAACTTAAAGTTTAAATGAACAAATTAAGTTCCTAGTTAAATGACATTGTAGCAAGCCGTCAAGGATAAGCATAACTTATTGAAATGACCTCAATTTACTTGACTTTGAAAGGCCCCAAAGTATTCATCCTTATATATGATAGGAATTATTCTTGCGGGAGGCCTGGGCACAAGGCTTAAATCCGTTGACTCAAACGTTGCTAAACCTATGGTTCAAGTGGGCGGAAAACCATTTTTGTACTGGCTTCTTCGACATCTTGTTCAATCTGGAATCACTGAAGCCATTATTTCTGTTGGGCATAAAGCCAAAACGGTCACCGACTACGATTGGGCAAAAGACTTACAAAAATTAAAAGTGTCATTTGAGGAAGAAGAAAAACCTTTGGGTACGGGAGGCGCCATTAAGCATGTATTTGAGAAAAATCCCCATGTTCAACTGGCCTGGGTGATTAACGGCGACACATTAGTTCCAACGAAATTGCCGAAAATTGAAAACCTGAAATTTGAGGCTATATATACTGTGCTTGCTGACAATCAAAAAATCTACGATGCCATTCCAAACATTATTATCAAAGAGGGGCTAGTCGTGGGTGTAGGAGATCTAGGTACGGCTTTTGATGCGGGCCAAGTTTATATAACGAGGGAAGCCGTTATGAGATTTTCAGGGGCTCCTCCTTATTCTTGTCACCAGCTCTTAGAGCCGGCCATTAAAGATAAAAAAGTGGGGGCCATTTCTTTAGAAGGTCAATGTTACGACATTGGCACTCCTGAAAGACTTAAACGATTTGAAGAATACTTAAAGACATTTAAGACTAAATTAACTTGATTCCTAAAAAAATTTAGACGAGATTTCCACCATGCTCACTTCCCTCGCACTTCTTGTCGTCATTGTTATCGATCAACTTCGCACCGACGAGCTTTTTCGCGTCAAACTTAACCCAGCAGGAATCGGTAAACTCATTAATCAAGGGGTTTTTTACGACGACGCCCATCACACTCAATTTTTTAATATGACTTGCCCGGGCCACGTGGCCATTTCTACGGGGGCAGAACCAGGGCTTCATGGCATCATGTTAAATGATGATTGGGATCCAAAATCAGAAAAGCCAGTATATTGTGTTGAAGATGATACCCACCATTGGATTCAAGCTGCGGCCGATGAAAAAGATCAAAATCTTGGGACCAGTGCCAAAAGAATTCTCACTACAACTTTGGGCGATGAAGTAAAAATGCTTTGGCCAAACGAGAGTAAGATTTTTGCATTTGGATTTAAAGACCGATCAGCCATCGCGCTTGGGGGGCACCTTGCCGATGGGGCCTATTGGTTTGCTCCTAAATCAAACGTTTGGACGACCAGTGACGCCTACCTAAAATCCAATACATTGCCCAAATGGGTTAGTGAATTTAATGAAAAAAAATATGCTGTCGCTAAAAGTCTTGGCCGAAGCTACGCCAGTAGTACTCAATCGGTAGAAGATGTGACGGCATTGGCTGAGGCCGCCTTTGACAATGAAAATTTAGGACTACATAAAAAACCTGATATTTTATGGGTAAGTTATTCAGCCCACGATGTGGTAGGCCATTCAGAAGGCGACGCCAGTCCCGCATTAGAAAAAATTTTAGAAGCCGAAGACAAGAGTATCGCCAGACTCATTGGCAAAATTCAAAATAAATTACAAAAGAAAAAATTCTTGGTCGTTCTTACCGGTGACCACGGGGCCGGAATAAATCAAGCCCTTTATCCTGCGATTCCCGGCGGAAAAATGAAGGAACATCAAATTGAAGAAAAACTAAATGAATGTTTAACTAAAGAAGGGATTCAATCGCACCATAGAAAAGCCGCCGTACAGCTTCATTCCGGGCATTTTTATCTGGCCAACGATATCAAAGACAAACAGAATGCCCAGCAAAAGACCAAATACTGTTTGCAAACTGAGTTTGAAGGCATTTGGAACGCCTACACCAGAGAAGAAATATTATCAGGGGCCATTCCCACAACTTCTTGGCTCAAAAACCTAATTAGTTCATATTATCCTTCAAGAGGAGCAGATGTAATTTCTGTATTTAAACCCTATTGGAATTCTCATGATGATGTGGTTGTGAGTCACGAGACATCTTATGACTATGACAGCTGGGTTCCTCTGGCGCTTTGGTGGCCTGGGGTCATAAAGAAAACAATTCACAGGCGCACCCAAGTAACAAGTCTTGCCCCCACATTAGCTCGCCTATTAAAAACCCGGAGACCCAGTGGAGCCATGGCAGACTATTTAACGGAAGTCCTTGATGAATCAAAATAATAGACTTCAAGAAGTCTAATGGAAATTCTTCACTTTTGTCCCTCCCGAAGTTTTTCAGGCCTTGAGCAATACGCTCTCCAATTGGCGGTCTCACAAAAAAAGACAGGACTCAAGGTCGGATTTGTAGTTTGTCCCAACTCACCCCTTGAAGGTCATTGCCTGACTCACAGTATTGATGTGGTCAGATTTGACCCTTATTCTTTTTTTGGAACTTTCAATTTTTGGTCGCGTTTTTATAAATTTTTGAAATCAAATAAAAATCTAAAAATTATTCACTTGCATTCAACCCAAGAAATTTATCATCTTAGCATCCCACTGGCGGTCCGAAGAATCATGACCCGGTTTCTAAAAAAACCCAAAGTCGTTTTGCAAATCCACATTTGGCTTAATCACAAAAAGAGAGACCCTCTTCATCTTGCTTTATACAAATTAGTTGATGAAATCTGGTGCAGCAGCACCATGGCTCGGCAGGCCTTGGTTCAAAACTTGCCCATAGACGAAAAAAAAATTAAAGTTGTTAATTATGGCCGAGATATCCAGTACATTGATAAAAATGTTTTAGAGAAAGATATGGCCCGTGCGACTTTGGGGCTCTCTACAGATGCACTCATAATTGGTACTGTAAGTCGCATAGAAAAATCTAAAGGCATTAGGGAGCTTGTTGAGGCTGTCGTTGCCATCGCAGAAGAAAACCAAACTATCGAATTGGCCATTATCGGCGACGTGAGTCCCAA
>JAHFAE010000099.1 GCA_023250675.1 Oligoflexia bacterium
CCTTCTTGTTCACGTTTTTGTCTTAAGTACCTTGTTTATTTTTATTTATTTTTTATTTAAGGCTAAGGACCAAGCTATCCCACTAGAAGAACTTCTTAATAAAACTGGTTTGAGCCTTCTTGGAATTCTCTATGCGGGGCTTTGTCCCGTTTATATTTGTCTTCTAGCCAAACTTTCAGTGGGTTTCGAATGGTTTATCTTCGCTCTCGTCGTTGTTTTTTCTGGCGATACCATGGCTTATTTTGTAGGTCGCATATTTGGTAGAAAAAAATTATTTTCCCGAATTTCACCAAACAAGTCAGTTGAAGGTTCAGTGGGGGCCATCATTACAAGTATTGCGGCAGGTCTTGCCGTGCGAAATTTTCTTTTGCCTCATACAGACATCATTTTAATGATTCTTCTCTGTGTGACTACTTCAATTATTTCTCAATTCGGCGATCTCTGTGAGTCCATGGTAAAAAGAAGTTTTAATATCAAAGACTCTGGTCATTTAATGCCGGGGCATGGTGGAGTCCTTGATAGAATTGATGGTTTGATGTTTGGTGCGCCCTACATCTATGTATTTGCAAAATTTCTGGTAATCAAATGAATCTTGTCATTTTGGGCAGCACAGGAAGCATTGGGGAAAGCACATTAGAAGTTGTTCGAAATTCTAAAGGTAAGATTAAAGTATTAGGATTAAGTGCTTATTCCAACTATGATAAACTCCAAAGACAGTCCCATGAATTCAAATCAAAATACACGATTCTTGCCTTTGATAAAGATGGCCAAGAAAAATTAATTGACCTTGTCACAAAACCTGAAGTTGACACCGTTCTGGTCGCTATCGTCGGGTTTGCCGCCTTAAGACCTGCTTTGGCGGCGCTTCGAGCCGGCAAGACAGTGGCCCTTGCCAATAAAGAGGCTCTGGTTACCTGCGGCGAATTGCTCATGCAAGAACAAAAACAAGGCGGCGGAAAAATTATTCCGGTCGATAGTGAACACAACGCTCTTTTTCAAGCCCTTCAAGGGCATGACATTTCAGATGTGAGAAAATTGTGGATTACGGGGAGTGGAGGGCCATTTCGGGGCCATTCCAGAAAACAATTGGCTCGTGTGAGTGTCAAACAAGCTTTGAATCACCCGAAATGGAAGATGGGTCCCAAGATCACCGTTGACTCAGCCACCTTAATGAATAAGGGACTAGAATTTATCGAAGCTCGTTGGATTTTTGATTTTAAAGAAAAAAATATTGAAGTCATCATTCACCCTCAGAGTATTATTCATGGAATTGTTGAGTTTATCGATGGAGCTATGCTCGCGCAAATGTCAGTTCCTGATATGAAAGCTGCGATTTCATATGCTCTCTATTATCCCCATCGCCAGACAGATGCGGTGAGACCACTTAACTTGATCGAAATAAAAAAACTAGAATTTGAACCCGTAGATGTTAAAACATTTCCCTGCCTAAGTCTTGCTCAACTTGCCCTCAAAATGGGTGGGTATTCGCCTACGGTTTTGAATGCCGCGAACGAAGTGGCTGTAGGAGCTTTTCTAAATCGAAAGATTCGATTTTTAGATATTCCTGAGCTCATTTCCAAAACAATGGAAACTGCGCCACGTCAATCCTTGAAACTAGACATGATTTTTGAAATTGACGCATGGGCCAGAAAACGTACTTCAGAAAATATTTCTTCTTTATAGCCGACTGTATGAACCTCAAGTAAACTGGTCTTTATGGATACTATAGTTAGCCTGTTTCATCAAACGACCTCATTCATAATCCCCTTTATTGTGCTCCTCGGGGTTCTTATTTTTGTTCATGAATTGGGTCATTTCAGTGTGGCAAAATTTTTTGGTGTGCGCGTTGAGGTATTTTCTTTAGGATTTGGTCGAAAAATATTGCAAAAAAAATATGGCGATACGGTTTACTGCGTCAGCATGATTCCGTTCGGGGGTTATGTTAAAATGTTTGGTGACGATCCGTCTTCAGAAGTCCCCGAAGACCAGAAAAAATACTCGTTTAATCACCAACCCGTTTTGCCCCGCGTGGGAATCGTTTTGGCAGGCCCCTTGATGAACGCCTTTTTTGCCTTCGTCTTATTCGTTGTCATTTCTGGCGTAGGAGAAGAATTTATAAGCGCTAAATTGGGCGATGTACCCGAAGGGTCGTCTGCCTACTCCATGGGATTTCGCACTGGTGACAATATCATTTCAGTTGGCGGTTTACAAGTCGACAAATGGGATACTTTTAAAAAATCCATTGAAGGCAATGGCGGAAAATCAATAGATGTCCAAGTTCAAAGAGAAAAAGATAAAATCACTATTCACGCGACGCCGGCAACCGTTGCCAACAAAAATATTTTAAGTAACGAACTTCAAGTTGGGGATATTGAAGGATTGTCCTACTTGAGCCGATCTTCAGCGGTAGGAATTGCAGACCCGACTTCTGTGGCCTCCCGAGCCGGCCTTCGCACTGGTGATTTGATTCGAAAAATAGGTAATAACGAAATCACTAAGTGGACAGAACTTGTTTACTTTTTAATTGAGTCTGCAAATCTAGGCGCAAACACGGTAAATCTGCAAGTAGATCGCGCAGAAAATCAAAAACCCTTGCTCATTTCTCTCCCAGTAGTGAAATCAAATCCCTTGGGCGGCATAGAATCAAGTGATCTCTTTTTATCTGACGTCAAACAAAAGAGCCCTGCGAAGGCTGCGGGCATCGAGTCGGGTGATCGACTCTTGAGAATTAATAAAAAGGTTTTGAAACGCTGGGAAGATGTTATTAAACTCGTTCAAGGGTATGATTCAAAACAGGGCCCGCTAGAGGTTGAATTTAACCGCCAAGGTAAGATTCATGTTGCCAATATCACCCCTGAAATTTTGTCGCAAACGGATGGAGCAGGGGCTGAAGTAAAAAACTACGCACTGGGTGTGGTCACCGGCCTCATATTTGCCCCGCCTGAAACATTCGTGGGCAGGGAATACAGCATTACTTCAATGGTGACTAGAGGATTGAACGAGGCTGTTCACTGGACAAAGTTGACTGCACTTAGTTTTGTAAAACTTGCCCAGAGAAAAGTGTCTGCCAAGAGTATTGGTGGACCACTCATGATTGGTAAACTTGCTAGTGATACCTGGCGAGTAGGAATTTCGCCATTTCTAAAGATTATGGCTATCATTTCAATTAATTTGTTTTTGCTAAATCTTTTACCTGTTCCTATGCTTGATGGTGGTCATCTCTTATTCTTTTCTATCGAATTCGTGAAAGGCTCACCACTCAGCTTTAGAAAAATGGAAGTATTACAGCAAGTAGGGATGTTTCTACTTTTCGCCCTCATGGTGTTCTCTATGTTTAATGACATTCTAAGATTTTTTACTTCGTAGTCTTGTGAAAATTCTTGCGCTAACCACCTCTACAGACCACGGAAGTATCGCTCTCAGCACCTCAGAAAATAAATTGTTCAAGAAAAATTGGACTCGCAACAAACAACATAGCGAAGTGCTCACATCTCATATTCAAAAACTTTTTAAACTAGCAAAACTTCAACCAAAAGAGCTAGATGCTATTGCTGTTGATCGGGGCCCCGGAAGTTTTACGGGTTGTCGAATAGCCGTCAACGTTGCAAAAACTATGTCATTTGCTTTGAAAATTCCTATTTATTGTGAATCGTCACTAGCCCTTATGGCGACAAAGATGGCTTCTACACATAGGGGACCCATCATTGCCCTATTGGATGCCCACAAATCCCTGTACTACATACAAACTTTCAAGTCTGATGGAACTCGTTTAATTGAAAGTTCCGTTTCTATACAGGCACTTCCTTTTGAGAGGATTTTCAAAAATTTATCTAAAGACTTGCTCGTCGTCGGTGAAATTTCTAATATTGGCGATTATTCTATGGCCATCAAAACCCCCAAGAAAAAAACTGATAATTTTCCTAGCGCTATGACACTGTTAACCATGGCTCTTCAAAACTTCGATAAAAAAAACAAATATCAGGACTGGCCCTTGGTCGAGCCGGCTTATATTCGAAATCCCAACGTGCTTGAAAACATTCCTAAAAAATAACGCTTCGCTCCTGAAATCTATGAGTTCAAAATTATCTAAGAAAATCCGATAAATCTTTGAGGAGTTCTAAATGTTGAGATCGCCATTCAAAGTGGTAGGTGCGCCGGCATCGAACCAACAAATTCACGTGCCTAGCCATGATAAAAAAATTTGGGCCATTGGTGGTGGCAAAGGTGGCGTGGGAAAAAGCTTTATTATTTCAAACTTAGCCATTTCTCTGGCGCGATCCGGTAAAAGGGTTGTGCTCATCGACCTTGATTTGGGAAGTGCCAATCTTCATACTTGCCTTGGCTGTGATATTCCAAAACAAACACTTAGCGATTTCTTTTCTGGACGTACCCCCTCTCTTAATTCACTTTTGACACAAACTCAATTGTCCAACGTCAGCTTTATCAGTGGCGCTAATGACTCTGTCGTTGCCGCAAATATCCCTATTGAGGACCACAATAATCTAATTAAGAATTTACTCGCACTTCCTTGCGATCATCTATTAATAGATTTGGGAGCCGGTACCCATTCCACGACTTTGGATTATTTTCTCCTTGCCAATCGACCTATCATTGGCGTTACACCCGAGCCCACGTCCATTGAAAACGCCTATCGCTTTATAAAAAGTGCTTTTTATAGACAAATCAAGAACATCGAAGCAAAACTCAATCTCAAAAGCATCGTTGATCAAGCAATGGATCATAAAAACAATTTAGGAATCAAAACACCAAGTGATTTGGTCTACAAGATCGCATCCCTGAATCCCTCAATGGGCGCTGCCTTTTTGGCTGAAATTCAGAAATTTCAGCTTTACTTAATCATGAATCAAGTACGCACACGAAATGACGTCGATACGGGACATTCTGTTCGAAGCATTTGTAATAAATATTTTGGAATAAATACTCATTATGTTGGATACTTGGAATACGACAATGCTGTGTGGCAAGCCATCCGCAAAAGGAAACCTCTCATTTTGGAATATCCTTACAGCACGCTTGTGGTGGAATTTGCAAACATAGCTAGGAAATTGGACGGCGATGAAAGATCTCCACAGTCAAACTTATTACGAACTTCTTGAAGTCGATCCTAACGCCACTCAAGAAGAAATTCTCAAGGCTTACAACCGAGCCCGGGCTACTTACGGTAATAATAGCCCCGCTCTGTATTCCCTCTTTAACAAAGAAGAGGCTCAAGAACTCTTGAAATTAATTGACGAAGCCTATTCTACTTTAAGCAATCAATTTAAAAGAAAACAATACGATAGAAGAAACTCTGAGCCCCAAACTGAAATCGTGCCTTCAAGCTCTATAAGTCCTTCTGCTACTTTTTCTGATGATTTGGCCATTCCGCAAGGTCACGATGATTTTGCCATACCCCAAGGGCATGATAGTTTCTCCGTTGGGCAGTCTAATAACTCGGGCTACGAATCAAAAGGTAGTGCTTTAAGTAATATGGGTTCTACTAAGTTTGGAAAATATCAACTGGATACAAATTTTGAAGAACAGATAAAAGACTTTACGGATTTTCCTGGTCCTGTATTACAAAAAATTAGACTTTATAAAAATATCTCTTTAGATCAAATCTCTGATTCAACAAAGATAAGTCGCACTTATCTAGCCGCCATTGAAAGAGATGATTTCAAATGCCTTCCCGCCCCTGTCTTTGTAAGGGGGTTTATTGTTCAAGTTGCAAAGATTCTAGGTCTTGACAGCACCAAGGTGGCTTCTTCATTTATGAAAATCATGAAAGAGAACATACCTTCAAGCACAAATACCACAGGCGCATAATGAGCACCGGGCCTGTTAAAATTTCTCAAACGGTTCCCGAAGACAAAGTCGGAACTCGATTAGATATTTGGCTGGCGACAATTCCAGAAATTCAAACAAGAAATCAAGCTATTCGACTTATAGAAAAAAATAAAATCAAAGTGACAGGCGTACTACCCCTTAAGGTAAAAGCAAGTTATCGCCTTCGTGGTGGAGAAGTGGTTGATATAGAAATTCCAGAGCCGGTTTCTTCATTGATAAAGGCCCAAGATTTACCTTTAGAAACTATATTTCAAGATAACGATATTGCTGTCGTCAACAAACAAGCAGGCCTTGTCACCCATCCGGCAGCGGGCCATCATGATGGCACCTTAGTAAATGCTCTCGCGTTTCACATTAAAGATTTGAGCGATATTGGCGGAGTAGAACGACCAGGCTTGGTTCACCGCCTTGACAAAGACACGAGCGGAATACTCGTCGTAGCAAAAAATAATAAAGCTCACAAATCACTCAGTGATGCCTTCAAGAATCATGAAGCCCATAGAGTCTATTGGGCCATCGTAGCGGGGATACCAAAAGAAAAAATTAAATCCATCGTTTCAAATTTAGCGCGGCACCCCGTGCATAGAAAAGCGTTTTCTTCACAAGAAAATGGCAAACTTGCCATTACTCATTACGAAGTCATAAAGACTTTTAAAAACCAGGCGAGCCTCCTGCATGTGAAACTCGAGACGGGACGAACACATCAGATTCGGGTTCACTTAAGTGAAATGGGCCACCCCATATTAGGCGATAAACTCTACGGGGTAAAAAGACAGAAAAGTCTTATCACGGCACCCTCGATAAAATCTATTTTGAAAAAACTCTCACGACATGGGCTCCACGCGGCCGAATTGGGCTTTGAACATCCTCGAAGCAAACAAACTTTGTTTTTTAATACACCGTGGCCCGAGGATCTCATTAAACTTGTTACAGAACTTGAAAAATTAAAGTGACCACCAAATCAGAGTTTTGGCCTCAAACCAATTCGGTGGGTGCAAAATTTTTTACCAAAGACAATTCTTTTAGATCTGCTGGGCATAAGGTTTCATTAGTAAAACTAAAGCAAATCCATAGCAGTATCGTCTTTTCTATCGACAAAGCTCCTGAATCTGAAGTTTTAGGACAAGGCGACGGCATGGTTACTCAACTTAAAAATCTGGCCCTTGTCATTCAAACCGCTGATTGCATTCCCCTCCTTGCTAATGACGGGCCCGTTATTGGCGCCTGCCATGTGGGGTGGCGGGGTCTAAGAGAAGGGATCGTTGAAAATTGGATCTCTACACTTTTTTTACAAGGTGCCATCAAAACAAATCTTAAGCTTGCACTGGGGCCCCATATCAAATCTTGTCATTTTGAAGTTGGAGAAGATGTGGCACAACAGCTAACTCGAATTCAAGGGGCAAGTCTTTCTTCAGATATGATTGCCAAAGTTAAGACTTGCAAAAATTCGGAAAAGTCCTTCATAAATTTGCAGGAATTGGTACTTTTGCGGTTAGAAATGCTGGGTATTTCTAGAGGCCAAGTTTTTTGTGTTAATGAATGTACTTTCTGTCAACCAAAGAAATATTTCAGTTATCGTCGCGATGGGCCCAGTAGTGGCCGCCTAGAATCGGTCATTTGGCTTAATTCAGAGAGCTTAAATAAGTGACACGGCCTTCGATTTGCCGTGGAGGTCCCGGTGGCTGATGATCTGGCCAACCTATAGTTAGGCCGCAGAGTAATTGCAAACCTTTAACATTTTCTTCACCGATGAAGTGATTAACATCATCTTTAATTTCAAGTGGCGCCCCCATGGGGCAGGTTCCAAGTCCCAGCGCCTGGGCCATGAGATTCATGTTTTGCACGGCCATATAAACGCTGCCAATACTGGTTAGGTGTTTTTCGTTGGGATCATTCAATGAGTAACAAAAAATAATAACGGGAGCCTCTCCTAGAGTGAAAAAAAATCTCTCTGTGAACTCATACAAAGAGGGTTTAAGTTTAACTTTTAATGAATCTTTGAGATGAAGCCAACTTTTTTTGCTGTATTCAAGATACGCCTCACGTTTTGCTCCAGTGACAACAAAGAATCTCCAATTCTGAAGATTTTTTCCTGAAGGTGCCCAAAAACCTGCTTCTATTATTTTATCAATAAGCTCTTTTGGAACTGGTAGGTTTTTGTATTTTCTGATGCTCCGACGTCCGCGAATTAGACTCTCAAGGATTTTAATAAACTCTTGGGATTTGGGGCCAATTAGCTCAGACATTTAGAATTCAATTCCTTTTCTTGCTGGCAAACCTTTATTAAAGTAATGCTTCACCATTTTCATTTCAGTCACCAGATCAGCACGAACTTTGATAGCTTCAGGCAAAGAACGTCCCGTTAAGACCAAATCGCAATGACGTTGCTCTGATTCAAAGGTGTCCATGAGCTCCAGCACATCTTTCTCGGTGATAAGTTTGGTAAGAATACATGACAAAATTTCATCGCAGATTATAAGTTGATACTTTCGACTTTCTAGGGCTTGTTTGGCCAATTCCAACCCCTTTTTGGCTTCGGAAAAATCTTGGGGGTTGTTAGAAAATCGAAATTGGCCATTGGGCATCATTCTCAATTTGCCCGTTGGTTGCACGCTGATTAAAGCGATGGTCCGCAGAATTTTTCGTTCTGAATAAAAATCTTCCCCATCTGATCCTTTATCAAATTGAATAAACGCCACAGATAGACCCGTGCCTGCCGCTCTGATAGTAAGGCCCACGGCAGCAGTAGTCTTGCCTTTTCCATCACCTGTATAGATATGAATCTGGCCCTGGTTGTTCATAATAGGTTCTTGTAAAAGCTATGATTAAGCTTAGCTAAAGGCAAGTTTCTCTAATAATGTGTTCTTGTCTAAAAACAGGAGAATCGTGTAAAACTTAAACACTATTTCACCTACTAATGTGTTGAATTTATTGATATTTTATTAAAATTCTAGGGTTCTAAGTTGGCCCCCGTCTTGCTATTTGAAAAGGTAAGGGTTTAAGGAGTTTCCATGTGGATTTTAACTAATAGCCTCAAAATCACTGCCGTTTTGTTCTTGGCCTCTATGTTTATTATTGTTCTAGATTCAGATCTTCGCAGCAATATCAGATCTTTAATGAAACCTTCTTCACGTACTGTTTTGGCTGTGGCCAAAGCTGACTTAGAACTCAATGGTAATATGAACGAGGTTTTAAAAATCAAAACCGGCGACAAACTCTCGCTAGAGGTCTACTCCATTCGAGGCAACGAGAAACTAGGGACACATCAACAACTCATTGCTTCTATAGATTTACCTGATCATAAAGACGGATACTTTACCTTCAATGGTGAAGTTACCAATTTAGCAATTGATGATATCGATAATGATAAAAGGCCAGAAATCTTAGCTACAACTTTTGACAACGATTTAGTCGCCCATCTCAACGTCTATCGTTACATTCCCGGCCAAAAAGAACTTCATCTTGTAAAACTCCGTTGACAGAATTTTAATCAGCATTATCTTTGCCCAGTGGAGAAATTATTTGGCCAAAATGACTCTAAAGTCATTTCCTATGTAGAAGAAGTTTTTCACCCCGAAGATTCTATCCTAAAAGAAATTCGCGAACGGTCTAGTCAAAATGGGTTGCCCGAAATACAAGTGGGAACCATGGATGGCCTACATTTAGAAGTACTCACCCGAGGCATTGGAGCCAAAAAAGTCGTAGAAATTGGCACTTTAGGCGGTTACTCAGGGGTTTGTATTTGTCGAGGCTTACCTCGCGACGGCATACTTTTTACCTTTGAAATGAATCCAAATCATATTGAAGTTGCCAGGAAGTCATTTAGCCGCGCTGGATTTTTTGACCAGGTCAGAATTATTGAAGGATCAGCAATTGAAACCTTAAGTAAGATCGAGAGCGAAGGTCCTTTTGATTTGGTATTTATGGACGCCGATAAAATTAGTTACCCTTTCTATTTAGATTGGGCTGCTAAGAACCTAAGAGTTGGTGGTGTCGTTTTAGCTGACAACACCTTTGCTTGGGGAATGATTAGCAATCAAGAATTTGAAAATATTGAAGACAAAACGGCGGTTACTGCTCTTCGGCAATTTAATCACCAAGCCGCCAATGGTGGCCGCTTTCGAGCCACGGCTTTACCTACCGGTGAAGGCCTTACCATGGCTGTTAAGATTCGCTAGATTTAAATCTTGACGACATCCCCTCTAGTGATACGCTTTTTGACCAGCGGAGGTTTTTAGGGAAGTAACGATTCACTTTAAATAGGGGGTAATCAATGAAGGGACTAGTATTACTCATCGTTTGGACCATGTCTTCTTTGGCGGCAGCTTTTTCATTCGACAATGACGTTCCCAAAGACATTCAAAATCAAATGTTGGCGGATCTTAAATTCATTGGAACAATCCAATCTGATTGCTCCTCTGACTTCCATTTGAAAATTTTTGGAAAAGTTGATGGAAGAGACTACACCCATTTTTTTGAGACAAGAGTCCTGTCAATTGGATTAAGTGACTGCGGAAATCCAAAGGCCGTCGCTTGCGTAAATATTTTTAATCCATCAAAAATGTGGATCACTAATAATTTTATTAAGTTCAGTCATCCTCAAGTGGCCCGTATGATGATAGTGTTTCATGAGAGCCGTCATACAGAATCACAGAATGGCAACTGGATGCATGCCACTTGTCCGAATCCTTTCTTAGATGAAAACGGAAAAGAAATTAAAAGCATCTGGACCGGATCCTCTTTGGCAGGAGAGCCGGCTTGCGATATCACGCCCTTTGGGTCTTACGGTTCTTCCATGATTATGCTGAAGAACATTTCAAAGTTCTGTAAAAACTGCTCCGAAAAGGTAAGACAAGACGCGGGCATCTACGCTGATGATCAGTTTAAGCGAGTCATTGATGCCGACGCCATTGCGGCGATTAAACAAGACCTCTACAATGGAACAGAGGAAGTTATAGAAATTGGTAAATACTAAGAAAAGGTTGAGCGGGGTCAGCTTTCTTGGCCCCGTTATTTTGCTTATTGCTATTGTGATTGGTTCTTTTATTTTGAATTCAAAACTTGATGGCCTCGAAAGCAATAATTCTGCCCTAGAGAATTCATTTAC
>JAHFAE010000100.1 GCA_023250675.1 Oligoflexia bacterium
TTCGAGGGCAAGCCATGCAAGATGCTGTACCGGTGGGTACGGGTGGAATGTTGGCAGTCCTCGGTTTGGAGGACGACCAGGTTGTCAAAGCATGTGGTGATCTTCAAGAAAAAGCACGAAGTAGCGGTTTAAAGAATTGTGTTTTAGAAGCGGCTAATTTTAATAGCCCCGGTCAGGTTGTTGTGAGTGGCCATCAAAAAGCTCTAGAGTATATGCAAACCCATCTTTTGGCTGCCGATTATGGCGGAAGTCGCGCCAAACTAATTCCACTTGCGGTAAGTGCTCCTTTTCATTCCTCTCTCATGAAACCCGCCGCAGAAAGACTTAAAACTCAGTTGAGTAAGAACAAATGGAATAAATCTTTGCAGTTTCCTATAATTCATAATGTCAATGCCGAGAAAAATTCTGATTCATCCCGAATTGAAAATCTGCTTTATGAACAGGTGACTAAACCTGTACTTTGGACTTCTTCAATTAAGAATGCCAAGGGCTTTGGCGCTGACCATTTCGCGGAAGTGGGGGCCGGTCGCGTTTTGACGGGGCTCATAAAAAAGATTGAACCAGAAGTGCTGACACTTAATATAGACACAATCGAAAATCTAAAAAAATGTAGAGAGGTACTGAAGTGAACTTTGATTTTTCAAACAAAGTAGTCGTCGTTACCGGCGCAAGCCGAGGTATTGGCGCCGGAATCGCTAAGGGTTTTGCTGATCACGGCGCCAAGGTCGCAATTACCTTTAATAGCTCTAATGATGCGGCGCAAAGCACATTGAATTCTCTCAAAGGTTCGGGCCACAAGTCATTTAAATTTGATGTGTCTAAACCAGACCAAGTTGAAAGCGCCATGGGCCGAATCCATGAAGAAATGGGAGGGCTTGAAGTTCTTATAAATAATGCAGGAATTACCAAAGACCAACTCATTTTGAGAATGAAACCTGAAGATTGGGACCAGGTATTAGAAACCAATTTACGTAGTGTTTTTGCCTGCACAAAGTCGGCAGTTAAAGTCATGCTTAAAGCACGCCAAGGATCGGTCATAAATATTACAAGTGTCATTGGCCAAACTGGTAATGGGGGCCAAAGTAACTATGCGGCAAGTAAAGCTGGCATAATCGGCTTTACAAAATCCATCGCCCAAGAGGTTGCCAGCAGACAAATTCGATTAAATTGCATTGCCCCTGGATTTATTCAATCAGATATGACAGATTCACTCACTGAACCACAGAAAAAGGCCATCCTAGAAAAGGTGCCATTGGGTTCTATGGGTGAGGCCCAAGACGTAGCAAATGCTTGTCTGTTTTTAGCGTCACCTTTCGCCCGTTACATCACAGGTCAAACCCTGAATGTAAACGGCGGTTTGTATATGAGTTAATTTAAAGGAGAAAAAGTCCATGTCTCTTGATGCAAAAGTGAAAAACATAATTGTCGAACAACTTGGTGTTGATGCCGATCGCGTTAAAGGTGAGGCTTCATTCATTGATGATCTTGGGGCCGATAGCCTTGATATCGTTGAGCTAGTGATGGCCATGGAAGAGGAGTTTGATTTAGAAATTCCCGATGAAGCCGCTGAAAAACTTCGCACTGTGGGCGATGTTACTAAATATCTTCAGTCAAAAGGAAAGGCTTAAAAAATAGCCTTTAATTTCTCATGAATTCGAAAAGACGGGTCGTAGTTACAGGGCTTGGCGCCGTTTCACCCTTAGGTCTCAATGTTCAAGAAACCTGGAAGGGTCTTCTAGAAGGCCGATCTGGCATCGGCGCCGTCACACGTTTTGATATCAAAGGATACCCCTCTCAAATTGCAGGCGAAGTAAAAAATTTCCAGCTTGATCAGTGGGTAGCCAAAAAAGAGCAAAAGAAGATGGACACATTTATTCATTACGCGATGGCCGCCGGGAAAATGGCCATGGCCGATTCTGGTTTAACTGTTAATGAAGAAAACGCAGATCGGGTCGGAGTTATTGTTTCAGCAGGTATCGGCGGTCTTCCAGGAATTGAAGAACAACACAGTATAATTTTAAATCGTGGGCCCACGCGAGTTTCTCCATTTTTTATTCCCATGGTCATCCCCAATTTAGCGGCCGGTCATTTGGGAATTGAAATTGGAGCTCGCGGACCAAACTTATGTATCACAACAGCTTGTAGCACTGGGGCTCACTCCATCGGCGAAGCCATGCGATATATTCGGGACGACATTTGCGATGCCGTAGTCGCCGGGGGTTCAGAGTCGGTGATTTGTCCTCTTGCATTAGGAGGATTTGCTTCTATGAGGGCCCTGTCCACAAGAAATTCTGAACCTACAAGGGCTTCAAGACCCTTTGATAAGGATCGAGATGGTTTTGTTTTGGGCGAGGGCGGCGGGATCATGGTTCTTGAAAGTTTAGAAACTGCACAAAAACGAGGGGCCCGAATTTACTGTGAAATCGTGGGCTATGGCTTAAATTGCGATGCCTATCATATGACAAATCCCTCTGAAGGCGGAACCGGTGCCGCTAAATGCATGGCTATGGCAATAAAAGATGCCGGTATGAATCCAGAGCAAATTGATTATGTGAATGCTCATGGTACCAGTACTGGTGCCGGCGATGTCGCTGAAACATTGGCGTTAAAACTTGCGTTTAAAGATGCAGCTAAAAAGATATGGATTAGTTCAACTAAAAGTATGACAGGACATTTATTGGGGGCCGCGGGAGGACTCGAAGCGGTTATTTCGGTATTGTCTTTGAGGGATAATGCTGTTCCTCCGACAATAAATTTAGAAAATCCGGATGCTCAATGTGATCTTGATTATGTTCCCAATACGGCTAGAGAAAAACGAATGACTGCGGTGTTGTCGAATAGCTTTGGATTTGGCGGAACAAACGCCACACTTATTTTTAAGCGAGGTCCCTGAGGTGCCAGGTGGTTTTTCCGCAAATATAGAGGTGCCTGGCACCTTTTCCGCAAATATAGGGCATTTGAAGTTACTTATAGCCTCGGATCATGCAGGGTTTAAGCTTAAAGAATTTCTCATTTCTCAATTGCCCGTAGCTCAAGATGTTTCTCTTTTAGATTTAGGACCGTCTGACGAAGCCCGGGTCGACTACCCTGATTTTTCTAAAAAATTATGCGAAGCGCTGTTGTCTAGAAAAGGCGACCTAGGAATTTTGATCTGTGGCAGTGGTCAGGGAATGGCCATGCAAGCCAATCGCTTTAAAGGAATCAGGGCTGCCCTTTGTTGGGACCTTCCGTCTGCTCAGTTTTCTAGAGAACATAACGATGCCAATGTGCTTTGTTTGGGGGGCCGACTCATCCCCGACGGCTACGCATTAGAAATTGCAAGGCTTTGGTTGAAAACTCCTTTTGCCAAAGGTCGACATGAAGAGAGAATAAAAAAGTTCGATCAATAATGGTGACCCTCTCAACCTGATCAATTATAAAAAAGACGATTAATCCGAAATGGAGGTTCCCTTGACCCTTAAAGAAAAAGATCCTCAAATTTATCAGAACATAGAAAACGAAAAGCGCCGCCAAATAGAAGGCTTAGAGATGATAGCTAGTGAAAACTATGTCTCAGACGCCGTTCTGGAAGCGCAGGGAAGTGTTCTCACGAATAAATATGCGGAAGGGTACCCGGGCAAGCGCTACTACGGCGGTTGTGAATTTGTAGATCAAATCGAACAATTAGCCATTGATAGAGCCAAACAACTTTTTAATTGTAGCCACGCCAATGTGCAACCCCATTCAGGCTCTCAAGCCAATATGGCGGTTTACCTTGCTGCACTCAAACCTGGTGACACAGTCATGGGTATGGATCTCTCACATGGGGGGCACCTCACCCATGGTTCTCCCGTTTCATTTAGCGGAAGTCTATTTCGCGCTGCCCACTACGGAGTAAGTCCAAAAGATAAACGAATCGATTATGGCCTAATTAAAGAACGGGCCCTTACGGAAAAACCAAAAATGATAATTGCAGGATTTTCCGCATACCCGAGAACTCTAGATTTTGCCAAATTTAGAGAAATTTCTGACTCTGTGGGTGCAAAACTCTTTGTAGATATGGCCCATATCGCAGGGCTTATAGCAGCTGGACATTCGCCCTCCCCTATACCCTTCGCGCATTTTACTACGACGACAACACATAAAACACTTCGAGGGCCCCGTGGCGGGTTAATACTTTGCGATGAAGCTTCGGCAAAAATAATAAATTCCAAAATTTTTCCTGGAATTCAAGGCGGTCCGTTAGAACATGTCATCGCTGCCAAAGCCGTTGCATTGGGTGAAGCATTAAAACCAAATTTTAAAGTCTATGCCCAAAATGTTATTAGAAACGCTAAGGTATTGGCCGAGTCTCTTATGAGTTTTAACTATGATCTTGTAACAGGGGGCACGGACAATCACCTTATGTTACTTGATTTATCAAATAAAAATATCACAGGCAAGGACGCCGAAAACTGGCTTGGATCCGCTGGAATTACTGTAAATAAAAATACAGTACCTTTTGAGACAAAGAGTCCTTTTATTACGAGTGGGATAAGAATTGGGACACCGGCCTTAACTACCCGTGGAATGGGAATAGTAGAAATGACGATAATTGGCGGTTGGATCAATGAGGTTTTAAAATCTGGTGGAGACTCACAAATTTGTGGCAAAGTTCATGGGGCAGTCAAAGAACTTTGTCAGGGATTTCCCATTTTTAGAGAATGAAGCTACTCTTCTAAATTAGCCAACTCCACGGCATAGGCGACGCCAATTTTTACAAACGGAAGCCCATGATTGTAATCCAGTTTATCACCGGTATCACGTGTCGTGTGAATATTGGGGTTGTATTCATTCATGAGGCTTTCAAATGGAATGACCGAAGGATAGCCATTTCGATACCAAGAGGCATGGTCACTGCATCCGTAACCACATCTTGAGACTTTTACTTCAGCTTGGGTATAGGCTTTCGCTAATTTACCAACAAATACGGTAAGTCCCGCGTCGGTGTAGTCTGTCATAAAAACGACTAAGTTAGAATTTTTCGGATACATGGTCATATCAAATTGCAAAGCAGCTAACACGGGAATTTTTCTCTGCGCATACTCATGGGCAATTTCACCACTGCCCAACAGTCCCCCTTCTTCCCCCGCGTAGGCGAAAAATTCCAATGTTCGATCAGGTACAAATCCAGAAACCATCAATAATCTAAATATTTCTAAAAGGGATGCCACACCGGAACCATCATCGTCAGCCCCTGGACCCACAATCGAATCTTCGTGAGCGCCAAGAATTACTCTTTGATCGGCGTGGGATCCATGGCCTTGAATTCGTACCATGACAGACGGTTGAGCAAAATCATGTTTTATCAAGGCAGAAGTTACATCGTTTCGCCCGGCGGCCATTTTCGTAAATTCGTTTTGGATCCATTGAGCGGCTTTCGCACCATTTTCTGAACCATAGTATCGTAGACCCAAGCCTTCGATTTGTTGGTCTCTCAATCCAAGCGGTTGAGGAGACGCCAAAGTTATGATGGGATTAACAATGGCTTGTTTAGTAGGTTCCAATTTTCCAAAATCAATAAGGCTTTGCATGGGGCGTCCCACGTTTTCAGGGTGTTTTGTAACGTCTATGAAGCCGGCGCAAACTCCTTTAGAAAAGTGATTTTGCAAAGATAATTTATAAACCTGCTCAGCGGTAAGCCAAACACGTTTTCCCGGAGCCAATTCGATAAGTCGAAGTCCTTCGCTGGCAACACTCGGAATTCCAAGAACAAACGTCGCCAATAAAATAATTAAAGAATGTTTCACTTTAGAGCCCTCCGAAATTTATTGAGCCAAGAGAATCATTTGGCTCAACCCATTGTCAAATCATTTGAAACTACCTTGCGGCGCATATAAAATTATTCGTAGAAAAATTGAATTTCTCATGCTAAATGCGGAGATCTTTTAAGTTCTGGGGAAGGCAGATTGGTGAGTATGGATCCTATAGGAGAAGCCCTCGTCCTTAGTATAGAATTCTCTCTTCGTCTTTAATGTACCATCATGTCAAATGCATAATATAAGTTATGGAAATTCTAATTGCAAACGACGACGGAATTGAATCCCCTGGTATTTTACTATTGGCCGAGGCCATGAAGTCAATTGGCAATGTCACTGTAGTGGCTCCACATCGCGAAAGATCAACGAGCGGACATAGTTTGACATTGCATAAGCCTTTGAGGTGCCACGAAGTAAAACAAGGATACTACGCAGTAAGTGGGAGCCCCGCCGACTGCGTCTACATGGCAACCCGTAAACTCATGAAAAAAAAGCCTGACTTAATTGTCAGTGGAATTAATAGGGGTGCAAATTTAGGAAACGATATTTACTATTCGGGAACGGTAGCAGCTGCCCGTGAAGGCGCTTATTTTGGTTCAAAGGCCATCGCATTTAGTTTATGTCTCGGCCATCATCTCGACAAGACACCACTACATTGGGACACCGCTGTTCATTTTGCAAAACTCTTTGTTCCCATGGCTCACAAGAAAAATTATCCTCTTGACCACGTGCTCAACGTAAATGTTCCCAATGTCGTTTTGGGCGCTGTCAAGGGCGTGAAGATTTCGAAACAAGGGATGCGCTATTATTCTGATGATATTTCTGAAAGAAAAGACCCCCGCAATCGACCTTATTATTGGCTAGGAGGAGAATACAAGGGATTTGAAAATATTCCTGGCAGCGATTGTGTTCATGTGGACGAAGGCTATGTGAGTATCACCCCTCTAAAAATTGATTGTACCAACTACGCTTTGGTGGAGGACTTTAATAAATGGGCAATCAACTTCGGCGGCTAACAAAATTCATTTTGATCACTTGCATTTTTCTCACAAGTTGTTCTCTTGTTACCGTTCGCGAACGTCATCCCCAATCGGTTTCTGGAAAAAATCTTTCACCCCGTTTGATGTGGCCGGTCGCCAAACACAAAGTGACTCAAAAATTTCACTATGAAGATTCGGGCTCCCCTCACGACGGAATTGATATCTCCGTTCCCAAAGGCACCCGCATTTACGCTCCTGCAGACGGTCGGGTTGTTTATGCCGGTCAGAAATTTCGTGGCTATGGAAAAATGGTCTTGATTAGACACAGTCCTCGAATTGCCACTTTGTACGGACATTGCCATAAACTTCTTGTCAAAGAAGGTGACAAGGTTAAAAAGGGAAATCTCATTGCACTCGTTGGCAATACAGGCAGAGCAAGCGCGCCCCACCTTCACTTTGAGGTAAGACTTGACCGCTCGCCTGTTAATCCTTTGGTTTACCTGCAGTGAAATTTTTAGCTCCACTTTTTTTCGCCGGAGCACTGGCTGCATCAGAAAAATCCACCGGGGGCACCTCGACACCGCCGGCCTCTCCAATCGCTTCAGAAGCTCCCACTCAAATTTCAAACCCCAAAACTGGGAGCCAAGATGAAACATTTCCTACTGCTCGTCTCCCAGAGCTCTATGCGTTGATCGACGAAATCAAAAATCAAAACCCCCCTCATAATTACCGCATCAGACTTCAAACTGGATTGATACAGATTCAAACAAATACAACTGACGCCATTCTTGTCTCAGATCTACCCGCCATCGGATTAGGTGTTGTAGCTAATTTCTGGGACAATTTTGGACTTAGTGCTAAAATTATTTATGCCCAAAATTTATTTCCAACTCCCTATTCTTTAAATGATGGCGGCGCCAATACATATTGGTTTGATGCCGGACCGAGGTATACCCTCTATTTTGATAGCACACACGTGGATGATTATCTTGCAGTACAAATTTTGTACCATCGCAATGATTCAAATTTTAAGTTGGGTACCCAAGTGGCCAATGTGGATACGAGCAATTACATCTATATGACCCATTATGATGGGATCTCTGGCTCCATTGAAAGAAGTATCCCCATCACACGAAAACTGGGCGTTTTAGCTTCATTTGATTTGCTCCAGATTATTAATGCCACTTCCCCTTCAACTTTGCCGTTTAAGCAGACTGGATATGGATTTCAAATTGAAGGCGAAATTTATTACCAAATGATGATATTTTCTTCGCCTTTTCGAGTGGGGGTTAGTTACTGGCAACAAGGTAACGAAAATGAATTTGATGAAAGCACATCCAAGGGAATTTTAGGTAGAAACAGTTACTTTCAATTGGCCCGCGCTATAACAATTAATCTTTCGACGCGCTTTTAGAATTTTGGGGGAGTGCGCACTCGGCCAATTCGTAGTCAAACTGAATAACCAAACTAATCAGCGGAAATAATATACTAAATCTCTGGAGTCTCTCTACAACTGTTACATCTTCTTGGTCTTCTAAAATAAGATCTCCTAAATAACGGCCTAAGAAATTTTCTTTTCTCATATCCAGCGCCACTGTACGGAATCGTTTGAGATATTTCGATTGTTTTTGATGATCCGTCGCTTTGACGGCCAAATAAAATTTATAAATAGTTTCAACTGATATATAGCGTTTATACTCAGATACCTTTACAGGATTTCGAAATATTTCTTTTAGCGTTCTGATGTCTCGCCTTTGCATATTATGAAGCCTATTAAAAAAATTATCCTTAAATAGATTATTGATTTGGTCTTCATTTAATGGAATACATTTCCATAGTCGGTAATCGGGACTGCTCGTTTCACAAGTAAAATCGGCTAATTGTTCTTCTAGTTTTGAAGGCCTTGTATTATTCCTTTTAAAATCCGAATCTGCCTGGATTTTTATTGCACTGAGTTCTTTTGTCCAAGCAAGAGCTTCTGGAGACGGTTTTAGATCATCGGCTGGAAAATTGGATTGCTCTTTGAGTTCATCACAAAGGGCCTTTATGACTCGGTTGGGCTTTGCCAATGCATTTTTCCATAAAAGAGTAATGGGCACTGACCATTTGATTTGGGGGAGAATACCAATTGCATGCTCAAAATTCTTAAATCGAAGATCCAAAGCGAATTGTATTGTGTCTGGCATTGTCCGGTAATAGCGGCCAAAGGCCATTTTAGCTTTTTTTTCGTCGTGACGAAAAAGCGGCGTGAAGGTAGCGAACACTTTTTCTCTGGTGCCAGAATCAATACTAATTGCATCGACGGCGTCATTCTTCACCGAGATGTTTGTTTCTTTTAATATGGGAGGTGAATAGTTTTGCTGCGGTGGCTCGATCTTAACAGCCTCTTTCTCAGCACACGAAGTGGCCGTAAGTGTCAAAACTACGACTAGTGAAATATGCAAAAAAGATGTTTTGAGCATCAACTTCATTTTGAATATCTTTAAGTTGTCTTGCAAGATTATAATAGTTTAGACAGTGTGTTTCTGTTAAAGATCGAAATGATGGAAATTTCTCCGATCAAAACCGAAGTCTTTAATACTGGTGACAATTTACCTGATTTTATTATTAGACATATTCCAAGGCTCAAAGACAAATCCATTTTGATCGTTACCTCAAAAATTGTAGCTTTATCGCAAAGAGCCGTAGTTCCTTTTCATACAGTAACGAAAAGAGAATTGGTTGAACGAGAAGCCGATCAAATTTTATGTGAGTCCTATCGAACCTATCTCACAATTAAAGATGGAATCCTCATTGCAGCGGCGGGAATCGACGAGTCCAATGCAAAGGATGGGTATATCTTGTGGCCCCATAAACCCTTTGAAGAGGCCCGATTTCTTTGGAAGAAACTTTGTTCAAATTACCAAATCAAGAATCTTGGCATTATTTTCTCTGATTCGCGAAGTACCCCTTTGCGTAACGGAATAACCGGAATCGGAATTTCTTGGTGGGGTTTTAAGGGCCTAAGAAATTACATCGGCCGCCCAGACCTTTTTGGGCGCCCCCTCACCATGAGTACTTCTAACGTAGTAGATTCCTTGAGCTCTGCTGCAGTCCTTGTCATGGGAGAATCTAATGAGCAAACTCCATTGGCCGTTGTTGAGGGCTATGAGGCTGATTTTTGCGATCAAGTAGATCCTAGTGAAATAGTGATAGATAAGAAAGATGATATATTTGGACCTGTTTTAAAGTTGTAGTGAACTTATCAGACTTTCATTCGTTCAACAGAGATGACGCCAGAAACTTTTTCAAGCTCTTTCATTACTCGATTGAGGTGGGTGATGTTTTGTACATTAACCTCAAAAGTACTAATTGCTTTGTGATCTTTTGTGGCTCTCACTTGGGCCGATTGTATATTGACTCCCTGGTCTGAGAAAGCCTCTGACATTCTGTGTAAGAGGCCTGGTTCATCTACACAAACAATCTTGATTTTAGCAACTCGTTCCGCAGCTGTATTGACATTCCATTCCACATCAACACGTCGTTCCTGGTCCATATCGTACACTTTGGTGCATTCGGCCAAATGAACGGTGATCCCTCGACCTCTGGTAATAAAACCCACCACAGGGTCACCCGGGATGGGGCTGCAACATCGGCCAAAGCGCACCAAAATATCATTCATTCCTTGAATTTGTATTGCCGAGCGAGATTTTGCCGTTCTCTGAATGGCCGACTTGAAAACTTTTTTTAGAAAACTATCTGGCTCTTCAGGCTCAGGGGTACCTTGGCTTATTTTTTCTGGGGCCAAAATCTCAATTAATTTTGAAGGTTGAATCTTGCCGTAACCAACTTGCACATAGACGTCGTTAATTTCGCCAAGGCTTAGTTCTTTGAGGAGTTTTTCTTGATGGGGACTTTTTAGATAATTTTGAAAATTGAGACTGTGTTTTCTAAAATCTTTCTCAATAAGTTCTTTACCGAGACTCAAAGACCTTGCCCGCTCTTCACTCTTAATAAAGGCTCGAATCTTATTCATGGCTCTACCTGTTTGAACCATTTTTAGCCAATCTTTGGTGGGCTTTTGGTGAGGAGACGTTACAATTTCAACGCTGTCCCCATTTTTGAGTCTATGTTTTAGGGGCACGATCTTTCCGTTTACTTTTGCGGCCACACAG
>JAHFAE010000163.1 GCA_023250675.1 Oligoflexia bacterium
GGAGCTCTCGCGAAAAAATTGATTCGTTTGATGGAAAACAACATCACGTGCATATGCGACCGTGTAAGGTTCAACCGGATTATCCTGAAAATTTATTAACATGACTAAAGTTTTCTGCTCGCCAAAGGTATTAGCATCGGTCGATTGTGCCAAGGTTGAAATATTCGAACCAATCGAGGTTAAAGACATTGTCTGAAGGCCCGTCTTTTGCCCCATCACTCGCATATGGTCGCCAGTCTTAGATTGGTTTAGAAGATCTGTGTCCTCGATTTGGACACTCTCCCCGTTCGCGGTATTCAAATAGCGACGAACTTCGGCATGATCAGCGTAGTCTTCAATCATTATTTCTAATTGACCTTCTAACTCAATGGGCGGTCCTGATTGGATGACAGCCATATTTTGTCCTGACTTCGACACAACACGGAGCAACAACATAGTAATATCAACTACTTAATTTTTTCGGCGACACTACAAATTTCTTCCTTTTGGCTTTTGTAGGCCATGGTCTTAGCTGTAGTTGAGTTGCTTTTGGATTTTACTGTTTAAATAGGGGCTGAGTTTTCTCAATCAATGGGATTTTAAAAGCTTGGTAGATTTGTTTTTGTATCGGGGTGAATGCACTGGGAATTAAATATCGTCGCTGAGACCTTCGATCTCGAATGATCGTGGCTTTGCGGTTGGCCACTTCCTTTCGGAGCTGAGCAATACTTAGTGAGATTGAGTTTTTTTCTAGAATTTGTTTGGTTGTATTCAAAACTACATACGCCATGAAACAAATTAAAATATGGGCGCGAATTCGCTCTGGCTTCCAGTGATAAATGGGTCTCATCTTGAGATCGTGTTTGTTAATACGAAAAACTTCTTCGATCTTCCAAAGCCCCTTGTAGCGCTCTAAAAGCTCGGCCGGTGTCTTCTCTTCTCTACTATAATTGGTGACTAAACCATGCACTCCATCCCAAATAGCGTCGCTCTGGACTTTGGTTTCGTTGATGGTGGCCTTGTCGTCGGAGACCACGATGTATTTTTTTGTGCCACTGTTATTGATTAGGGCTTTGACTGAAATTTTACCATCGCGAGACTTCTTTAGAAGCCGATCCACTAGACGCATCCGCTGCTTATAATCTTTTCTCGCGCGATCCACAGAGTAGGAGACAATCAGGCGACGTGACTCAACGTCAATGTCAATGTCTTTCACCCACCCGGCCAGCGGACATTCTATTGTATTTAAAAACTCACTTTGAATGGTGCGCTTCATAGTTTTAAGTTTTGCTGCCACAACGTACTTGATACCCTCAGCCTCAAGAAAGCTAAGATTGGCCTCGTTAAACATCGCACGGTCAGCAACCATAACTACATTTTTAACGCTGTAATTTGCTTTAATCTTCTTGACGATTTCAATGAGTGTAGACCCCTCACTCTTGTTGCCAGGAAAGATCTCATAAGTTAGTGGCACACCTCGGTTATTGGTCACCAGAGCCAAGACTATTTGAGTTTCTTTGAACTTACAGTCCTTGCTAAATCCAAAAGCTCTTAGCTCATCAGGATCAAAACTCTCAAAATAAAGTGTAGTCACATCAAAAAATAAAACATCCACTTCAAATTCCAAAAGACTCATCGATGATTGAAAAATTCTGTGCTTAATGCTCTCCTCTAAAGGCACCAACCGATCCATCATGCGATATATTTTCTCAACTGGCATTTCTTGGTTCATTTCCTTTAAAATTTCATGAGAGGTCTTGCGCTTGCTTTCAGGCCCAAAAAGTCTAGCCAAAATAACCTGCTTTAATAAACTATTCCATTCGGCATCCTTTCTTGTCCCCGCTATCAAATCCTCGAAGTCCATCTGAGAATAGATTGCTCCAAACACATCCTCCAAACCAACATTGATACTTTTCTCAGCGCGAATATCATCTATATTAAGTTGACTGTCTTGTTCAGCGGACCCCTGGCATTGGTCACCATGAATCATGTCCACAAGACCAGGTAAAGCGGGGTCTCTGCCATTTAAAATCTCAACAATCCGGGCCTTGGCAACACTCTCCAGAACTTTGAGCTGCTCAAGATTTTTTGCCACTCCAACAGTACTCAAAGCTTTTTGCTTAATTTGGTCACCGAACCGAAGGTTCTCAATAATCTTTACCATCGTCGAACCATTCTTTCTACCAATACGTCGGATAAACATGGCAGCAGGTTAAAACAAAATAAATATTATTGCTCAACTTTCGGCGACACTACATTTGCTGTTTTTCTAAAAAATGGCCCTAAACAACAATACAATCGAAGTGGTGTAATTTCATGCCCAGCGTTGTGTCGAAGTCAGGAGAAACTCGCACAATGGTGACAGAAAAAATGGGATTCTCACAGGTCTTCTGGTTTTTCAAAGTTCCAATTCGCATATAATTCCCAATAGATGAACTTGCAAAATATCGAAAGGCCGACTCGATGACACTTGCCTCCCGACTTTAGTCTGCCTTCGGAATCCGCCCAGGGAAGTTGCAAGCTTGCGGGGTGGCTTGATAGGGCTGCCTTAAGTTCCAGATCACCCGTTATTCCCTCAGGGGTAGGAGTTTTGGGCCAAAAGCCTCCTAAAAAAACGGCGAGGGGTTGTTCCTCGCCGATTAGTCGCTATTTCATTCCTCGATTTCCCACCACAATGCTCTCAATACTCAAGTGCTCGTCGATATCGGGCCAATAAATTCCTGACCTCTGTAAAATGAGTTCAAAAT